>NZ_JBNNOB010000140.1:0-9258 GCF_050274375.1 Sphingomonas sp. NPDC019816 | reverse complement strand
CTGTCGGCGGACGAAAAATACACCGAATGCGGCAATTCGCTGATCGTCTGCTTGCCGGCGTTGATCAGGTCGGGATCGACCTCGTCATCATAGGGGAATGGCCCGATGCCCAGCATGCCGTTTTCGGATTGCAGCGTGACTTCAACCCCTTGTGGGATATGGTTGGCAACCAGTGTCGGGATACCGATGCCAAGATTGACGTAGAAACCGTCCTTCAGCTCCTTGGCCGCGCGGGCGGCCATCTCGTCGCGGGTCCAGGCCATGCTCACTCTCCTGTCGGGTGCCACCGCCGGTCGGCGGGGAAGATATCGTCGGCGCTGCCCTTCAGCGCCTTGCCATAGACGGGGTTGGGGAAGACGAACCAGCCGCGCCCCCAAAGGGCCGCCACCTGCGGTCCATCGGCCAGCGCGCGGCGTTGCGCCACCGTGCCTGATACGTTGAACAAGTCACTGAAATCGCCCAGTTGATCACCACCCATGGCGATGACGCAATAGCGGTCGGCGATGCGCCAGCGGCGCGCGTCCTTGCCGTCACCGGTGTTGGTGTCGGTACGCACGAACAGCGTATCGCCGTGCACCGCCGGGCCGAGCCCCGCCGCCTCGATCGCGCGTGCGGCGCCGGCGGCGTCATCGCGATTGGTGTTGAAGATCACCGTCACGCCCATGGTGCGCAGATCGGCGATCGCCTGCGTCGCGCCGGGGGTGGGCAGGACGGCGCGGCCGTCGCTCTGCTCCCAGTTGCGCCAGCGGCCGGCAAAG
Organism: Sphingomonas sp. NPDC019816; assembly: GCF_050274375.1. Lineage (NCBI taxonomy): Bacteria > Pseudomonadati > Pseudomonadota > Alphaproteobacteria > Sphingomonadales > Sphingomonadaceae > Sphingomonas > Sphingomonas sp. NPDC019816. The sequence continues at coordinate 8,500 of NZ_JBNNOB010000140.1, read as the reverse complement.
GCGCGGTCGGCGCGCCCGGTCAGGTCATCCTGCTCGAACCCCAGGTTCAGGAGGACGGTTTCGTCCACGTCGAACACCGCCGCCGGGCGCTTGCCCGCGCATGACGCGAAACGCGGCGCGGCGAAGGTCGCGCCTTGCGCCAGCACGACGCTGTCACGCGGACGATTGCGCACCTTGTCGGCGGCATAAGTGACGAGCGCGTTCCAGGCCTGGCGCGAGATCGCGTCGGCTTCGGCCGAGCCGTAGAGATATTGCATGCCCGCCAGTTTGGGGTTGGCGGCGGCGGGCGGGGGTGCGGGGCTGTTGTTTCCGACCGCGACGACGCAGCCGGACAGGGTCAGGGCGGCGGCGAGAGCGGTGCCCAGCCTCAAAGCGGGGCGCCCTCCCCCAGCCCCTCCCGCTTGCGGGAGGGGAGAGGTTTTGCCGCGACGGTCTTGCTTCCTCAACATGCGTTTACTCCCCCGATGCCCGCCAAACACGCTCCCCCCCCCCCGCAGGCGGGAGGGGGTCGAGGGGAGGGCTGGCGCTCTCCGCATCCCCCGCGCCCTCGAAATCAAGCCCGCTCGCGAACCGTGCGAAACTCGATCTTCTTCTCATACGGCGCGCCGACGATCATCCGCTTCACGTAAATTCCCGGCAGATGGATCTGGTCGGGATCGAGGCTGCCCACCGGCACGACCTCTTCGACCTCGGCGACGCAGATCCGTGCCGCCGTCGCCATCGGCTGGTTGAAGTTGCGCGCGGTCTTGCGGAAGATCAGGTTCCCGGCCTCGTCGGCCTTCCACCCCTTGATGATCGACAGGTCGGCGCGGATGCCGCGTTCGAGGATGTAATCCTCGCCGTCGAACTGCTTCACTTCCTTGCCCTCGGCGACCTTCGTGCCGACGCCGGTCTTGGTGTAGAAGCCGGGGATGCCTGCGCCGCCAGCCCGGCAGCGTTCGGCGAGCGTACCCTGCGGACAGAATTCCACCTCCAACTCGCCGCTGAGATACTGCCGTTCGAACTCCTTATTCTCGCCGACATAGGACGAGATCATCTTCTTGACCTGATGCGAGCGGAGCAACTTGCCGAGGCCAACGCCGTCGATCCCGGCATTGTTGCTGGCGATGGTCAGGTCCTTGGTGCCCGCCGCCTCGATCGCGTCGATCAGGCGCTCGGGGATGCCGCACAGGCCGAAGCCGCCGGCGCAGATCGTCATGCCGTCATGGAGCAGGCCGTCGAGCGCTGCGGCGGCGTCGGGATAAAGCTTCTGCATGGGCGTCCTCCCTTGATGTGCCGAAGCGTTAGGCGGAGGCGTGGAGCCTGGTCAACCCAGCGTTTGCGCTTTGCGCGGGCCAGCGTTTGCGCTTTGCGAACGAGCGAGGCTAGGCTGCCCCTATGACCTTGAAAACCGGCGGACGCCTGCTTGTCGATGCGCTTCTCGAACAGGGGTGCGACCGTATCTTCACCGTGCCGGGTGAAAGTTTCCTGGCGGTGCTGGACGCGCTGCACGACACCCCCGCCATCGATCTGGTCACCTGTCGGCAGGAGGGCGGCGTGACCTTCATGGCGTGCGCCGACGGCACGCTGACCGGGCGGCCGGGCATCGCCTTCGTCACGCGCGGGCCGGGCGCGACCAATGCCGCGATCGGCGTGCATGTCGCGCGGCAGGATTCGCAGCCGATGATCCTGTTCATCGGCGATGTCGACCGGGGCACCCGTGACCGGGAGGCGTTTCAGGAGGTCGACTTCCAGGCGATGTTCGCGCCGATGGCGAAATGGGCGGCGCGGATCGACGATGCCGCGCGCATCCCGGAATATATCGCCCGTGCCTATGCCACCGCGATGAGCGGGCGGCCGGGACCGGTCGTCCTCGCCCTGCCCGAGGACATGCTGTGCGACAGGGTGGAGGGCATGCCCCGCCCCTTTATCGAACGGCCGACACAGGACGTGACCATTGAGGATGTGCTGGCCGCGCACGACCTGATCGCGAAGGCCGAGCGCCCGGTCGCGATCATCGGCGGCGCTTATTGGGACGCGGAGACGACCGCGCTGGTCGAACAATGGGGCGAGGCCGCAGGCGTACCGCTGGTCGCCGCGTTCCGGCGACAGGATGCGGTGTCGGCAAACTGCCCGGTCTATGCGGGCAATCTGGGCTATGGTCCCAATCCCGCGCTGGTCAAGCGCGTGCGCGAGGCCGACCTGCTGATCGTGCTGGGCGCGCGCCTGGGGGAAGCGACCACCGACGGATATGGCGTCGTCACGCCGGATCATCCCGGCCAGACGCTGATCCATGTCCATCCCGACCCGGAGGAGTTGAACAGCGTCTATCGCGCGGATCTGGCACTGTGCAGCGACGTTCACCGCGCGGTCGGGATGCTGGAACTGCAAGCCAGTGAAGCCGCTCGCCCACACCCCTCGGGCGCGGAGGCGCATGCCGATTATCTCGCCTGGTCCGACCCGGCACCCCGTGACGGCGTGACGCTGGACCTCGGCCAGTGCGTCGCGGCCATGCGCGACAGCCTTCCCGCCAACACGATCATCTGCAATGGTGCGGGCAATTATTCGGGCTGGTGGCATCGCTATTGGCGCTACGAACCGGGAAGCCAGCTCGCTCCGACCTGCGGGGCGATGGGCTATGGCGTGCCCGCCGCCACCGCCGCCGCACTTCGCCATCCGGGCCGGATGGTCGTGGCGCTGGCGGGCGACGGGTGCTTCCTGATGAACGGACAGGAACTGGCGACCGCCGTCCAGCATTGCGCGTCGATGCTGGTCATCGTCGTCGATAACGGCGGCTATGGCACAATCCGTATGCACCAGGAGCGCGAATATCCCGGCCGTGTCGCTGCGACCGCTCTGGCCAATCCCGACTTCGCGGCGCTGGGGCGCGCTTATGGCTGCTGGAGCGAAACGGTGACCCGAACCGAAGACTTCGTCCCTGCCCTTGCACGCGCGATAACGGAACCAGGCGTCAAGCTGCTGCACCTGAAGACCGACATGGAGGTGATCACGCCCGCAACCACCCTATCCCGAATCACCAACCGGTGAGGTTTGGCGTGCTCGCCGGGCGGGACCTGCGCTCCCCCAACCCCCTCGGCAGGTCGCAATGCCGTTTAACGCGTTTTACACAAAATCAACGAGATGGAACTCAAAGTAACGCTACCATTGGCGAAAGACGTATCTCTGTCGGACCGCAGACAAAAGAAAACCGCCCCGGTATGACCGGGGCGGCGAGGTCGTTGCTGATTGCTTTAGTCAGATAACGACTATCAGACTTAGATATTGTCGCCAAGGGCGCCCTTGACCGAGCCCTTCATCTGCTGGCCCTTGCCTTCGACCTGCTGCGCCTGACCGTCGGCCTGCATGTCGGCGTCGTGGTTATGCTCACCCAGCTTTTCCTTGGCCTTGCCAACCAGCTCGTTGACATTGCCCTTGATCTTGTCGGTCAGCTCACCCATTACGGCCTCCATTTACTGGGGATCATGTCATCCCGTTGAACACTCGAGCAAACAACGGTTCGTTACGGCCAGGGTTCCCTGAAATTAACGTCAGATAAGACCGGCAAGCGGGCTGGATGGGTCGGCATAGCGGCGCTGCCCCATGCGGCCGGCGCGGTACGCCATACGACCCGCCTCGACGCCCGCTTTCATCGCTCGCGCCATCAGGACCGGGTCCTTGGCCTCGGCGATGGCGGTGTTCATCAGCACGCCGTCGCAGCCCAGTTCCATCGCTACGGCGGCTTCGGACGCGGTGCCGACGCCCGCGTCGACCAGCACGGGAACCTTCGCCCCCTCGACGATCAGACGGATCGTCACCTTGTTCTGGATGCCCAGCCCCGATCCGATCGGCGCGCCCAGCGGCATGATCGCGACCGCGCCGGCGTCCTCAAGGCGCTTGGCCGCGATGGGATCGTCGACGCAGTAGACCATCGGCTTGAAGCCTTCCTTGGCCAGTACCTCAGTCGCGCGCAGCGTCTCGTACATATCCGGGTAGAGCGTCTTGGCCTCGCCCAACACCTCCAGCTTGACCAGCTCCCAGCCACCCGCCTCGCGCGCCAGCCGCAGCGTGCGGATCGCATCCTCGGCGTTGAAGCAGCCCGCCGTGTTGGGCAAATAGGTGATCTTTTTCGGGTCGATAAAGTCGGTCAGCATCGGCGCGTTGCGATCCGACACATTCACCCGGCGCACCGCCACCGTGACGATCTCCGCCCCCGCCGCCTCGACCGCCGCCGCGTTCTGCGCGAAGTCCTTATATTTGCCGGTACCGACGATCAGCCGCGAACGGAAACGCTGCCCCGCCACTTCCCACGAATCGTCGTCCGTAACCGGCGCCGCATGATCGCCACCCCCGACGAAATGGACGATCTCGATCTCGTCGCCATCCTCGACCTGAACATCGGCCAGCGTCGAGCGCGGCACGACCTCCAGATTACGCTCCACCGCCACCTTTTCCGGCACCAGCCCCAGCTGGCTTGCCAGATCGGCGAGCGACAGCCCGGCGGCGACCCGCTTATGCTCGCCGTTCACGGTGATCGTCACGGTTCCATCGGTGTGGGGCATAGCTGTGTCACTTACCATATGAAGCGCTGCCCGCTCGACGTGGGATGGGGCAAGCGGTTAAAGGATGGCCTTCGATCTAGGCCCGGCCAACCCGAGCCGCAACCATGGGAGTGCGGATGTCCGCGACCGTCTTCGTCCTGAACGGCCCCAATCTGAACCTGCTGGGCCTGCGCGAACCGCATATCTATGGCCATGATACGCTGGACGATATCGCGGGGATGCTGGAGGACCGGGCGCGCGAGCTCGATCTGGCGATCGACATGCGTCAGTCCAATCATGAAGGCCATCTGATCGACTGGCTGCACGAGGCCCAGGCCTATGAGGCGAAAGCCGTACTGCTCAATGCCGGGGGCTTCACCCACACCTCGATCGCGATCCATGACGCGATCAAGTCGGTGACGACCCCGGTGATCGAGGTTCACCTATCCAACCCTCATGCACGGGAGCCATTCCGTCATGAGAGCTTCATCGGGCGTGCCGCAAAAGGCACAATCGCTGGTTTTGGCGCGCAATCCTATCTGCTCGCGCTTGAAGCCGCCGCCCGGTTCTGACAGGAGCGCGTCCCATGACCGAAAAGACTGAACAAGCGATGAAGGTCGATGTCGACCTCGTCCGTCAGCTCGCCGAGCTGCTCGACGCCACCGCCCTGACCGAGATCGAGGTCGAGCATGGCGACCGCAAGATCCGCGTCGCGCGCAAGGCGGCGGCCGTCGCCCAGATGGGCTATGCGCCCGCGCCTGTGGCGGCCCCCGCTCCGGCCGCCGCGCCCGTCGCCGCCGCCCCGGCGGAGGCCAGTGCCCCGGCACCCGCCGCGAACGCGAACGCGGTCAAGTCCCCGATGGTCGGCACCGTCTATCTGGCGGCCGAACCGGGCGCCAAGCCCTTCGCCGCCGTCGGCCAGAAGGTCGCCGCCGGCGACACGCTGCTGATCGTGGAAGCCATGAAGGTGATGAACCCGATCACCGCGACGTCGGCGGGCACCATCACCGCCGTCCTGGTCGAGAATGGCCAGCCGGTCGAATTCGACCAGCCCCTGGTCGTCGTCGAGTAAGCCGCCTTGGCGCAGATCAAGAAACTCCTGATCGCCAATCGCGGTGAGATCGCGCTTCGCATCCACCGCGCCTGTCACGAGATGGGGATCGAGACCGTCGCCGTGCACTCCACGGCCGACGCCGATGCCATGCATGTGCGCCTCGCCGACCAGGCGGTGTGCATCGGCCCGCCGGCCGCCGGCGACAGCTATCTCAACATCCCGAACATCATCTCGGCCGCCGAGATTTCGGGCGCGGACGCGATCCACCCCGGCTATGGCTTCCTGTCGGAGAATGCCAAGTTCGCCGAGATCGTCGAGGCGCACGGCCTGATCTTCGTCGGCCCGAAGCCCGAACATATCCGCATCATGGGCGACAAGGTGGAGGCCAAGCGCACCGCCGGCGCGCTCGGCCTGCCGCTCGTCCCCGGTTCGGACGGCGCGATTTCGGACGTCGATGAGGCCAAGGCGCTTGCGGCCGAGATCGGCTATCCGGTGCTGATCAAGGCGGCGTCGGGCGGTGGCGGCCGCGGCATGAAGGTCGTGCCCTCCGAGGACCAGCTCGAAACGCTGATGCAGCAGGCCGGTTCGGAGGCGAAGGCCGCGTTCGGCGACTCGACCGTCTACATGGAAAAATATCTGGGCAATCCCCGGCATATCGAGTTCCAGGTGTTCGGCGACGGCAACGGCCAGGCGATCCATCTGGGCGAGCGCGACTGCTCGCTCCAGCGCCGCCACCAGAAGGTGCTGGAGGAAGCCCCCTCGCCGATCATCACGGCCGAGGAGCGCGCGCGCATGGGCGGCGTGGTCGCCAAGGCGATGGCCGATATGGGCTATCGCGGTGCGGGCACGATCGAATTCCTGTGGGAAGACGGCGAGTTCTATTTCATCGAGATGAACACCCGTCTCCAGGTCGAACATCCCGTCACCGAGATGATCACCGGTCTGGACCTGGTGCGCGAGCAGATCCGCATCGCCGAGGGGCATCCGCTGACCCTGCGTCAGGAGGACGTCCAGTTCCGGGGCCACGCGATCGAGTGCCGCATCAACGCGGAAGACCCCCGCACCTTCGCCCCCTCTCCGGGCACGGTGAAGATGTACCACGCGCCGGGCGGCATGCATGTCCGCGTCGATAGCGGCCTGTATCAGGGCTATAAGGTCCCGCCTTATTACGACAGCATGATCGCCAAGCTGATCGTCTATGGCACGACCCGCGAAGGCGCGCTGCGTCGCCTGCGCCGCGCGCTGGAGGAGTTCGTGATCGAGGGGATGAAGACCACCATCCCGCTCCACCAGTCGCTGCTCGACGACCCTGAGTTCCAGAAGGGCGACTATACGATCAAGTGGCTGGAGGAATGGCTGGCCAAGCAGGGCGCGTAAGCCTTTATTCCTCCCCTTGCAGGGGAGGTGGCAGGGCGTAAGCCCTGACGGAGGGGTGTCCCGGGTCGAGAGGTTTCCGAACCTCGCCACCGGGGGCTCCCCTTCGCCATACTTGGCATGCCCCCCCTTGCAGGGGAAGAAATTTAAAGCCCGCAGGCCGGGATTACCCCTCCACATTCCGCGCCGTGCATGGCACAAGCATCGGCGATGAAGGCGACGATCCTCCACAACCCGCGCTGCTCCAAGTCGCGCGAGGCGCTGGCCCTGCTGACCGAAGCGGGCGCGGATGTGACGGTGGTCGAATATCTGAAGACCCCGCCCGGCGCCGACGAGCTGGCGCGCCTTTATGCCAAGGCCGGGCTGTCGCCCCGCGATGGCCTGCGCAAAGGCGAGGCGGAGGCCAAGGCGCTTGGCCAGGCCGATGAAGCGACGGTGCTGGCCGCAATGGCCGCCAATCCCATTCTGATCGAACGCCCACTGGTCGAGACGCTCAAGGGCGTGGTCATCGGCCGGCCGCCAGAAGCCGTTCGGGGCATCCTGTGACCGCTGCCTGTTATTTGAGCAGCGAACCATATCCTGCCCGCTTTTCGGGCGCAGTTCTTGACGAATTCCTGCCCTCCCACGAGGGCAATGCAGTTGGCACGATCCCTGCTACGCAGGCGGTCGGGCGAGGGTTCGAACACCATCAGGGACAGTCAGGCGCGTGAAAAAGATTGAGGCGATCATCAAGCCCTTCAAGCTCGATGAGGTGAAGGAAGCGCTGCACGAGATCGGCGTGTCCGGCATCACCGTCACCGAGGCCAAGGGCTTCGGCCGCCAGAAGGGCCATACCGAGCTCTATCGCGGCGCCGAATATGTCGTCGACTTCCTGCCGAAGGTGAAGCTGGAAGTGGTCGTCGAGGACGGTCTGGCCGAACGCGTGGTGGAGGCGATCGCCGCCGCCGCGCAGACGGGCCGCATCGGCGACGGCAAGATCTTCGTGATCCCGGTGGAAACCGCGCTGCGCATCCGCACGGGCGAACGCGACGACGCGGCGATCTGACGCATCCCGATCCCTTGAACGTCACCGGGCTGACACCCAGCCCGCCTAAAAAACGTACAACCGGCTCCGGTCTTCTTCCGGGGCATGGATCAAAGCAGAGAGAGAACGGCACATGGCGAAAACGGCCAGCGACATTCTGAACCAGATCAAGGACGAAGAGATCGAGTGGGTCGATCTGCGCTTCACCGATCCGAAGGGCAAGTGGCAGCACCTGACCATGGTCGCCTCGATCCTGGGTGAGGACGAGCTGACCGATGGCCTGATGTTCGACGGTTCGTCGATCGAGGGCTGGAAGGCGATCAACGAGTCGGACATGGTCCTGAAGCCCGACCTTGACGCCGTCTACACCGATCCCTTCTCGGCCACCCCGATGCTGATCGTGTTCTGCGACGTCGTCGAGCCATCGACCGGCGAGCTCTATGCGCGCGATCCGCGCTCGACCGCCAAGCGCGCCGAGGCGTTCGTGAAGACCACCGGCATCGGCGACACCGTCTATGTCGGCCCGGAAGC
>NZ_JBNNOB010000139.1:0-9311 GCF_050274375.1 Sphingomonas sp. NPDC019816 | reverse complement strand
GATGGATTGGGGCCGCCGTTCAGCCTGAGCGAAGTCGAAGGCCACGCCCGGCACCCCGCAACAAAAAAGGCCTCGACTTTCGCCGAGGCCCCTTCCACCAAACCCACATAGGGGATTACGCGACCGCGTCGGCCTCCGCATCCTCCGCATCGCCCTGTTTGGCCCGGCTGCGCTCGGTGAACCAGATACCGATGATCGCCAGCTCGTACAGGATGATCAGCGGCACCGCGAGCAGGACCTGCGACATCAGATCGGGCGGGGTCAGCACCGCCGCGATCGCGGTCGCCGCCACGATGGCGTAACGCCGCGCAGCGATCAGCTGCTTGCGCGTCACGATGCCGGCCCGCTCCAACAGCATCAGCAGCACCGGCAGCAGGAAGGCCAGGCCGAAGGCGAACAGGAACTGCATCACGAAGGACAGGTAATTGCCGATCGCGGGCAGCGCCTCGCGCTTCACGCCGCCGACCATGCCGTCAAAGCCCAGCAGGAAGTGCAGCGCCATCGGGATGGCGATATAATAGGCCATCGCCGCGCCCATCAGGAACAGCACCGGCGTCGCCAGCAGGAAGGGCAGCAGCGCCTTCTTTTCCTTGCGGTACAGCCCCGGCGCCACGAACTGCCATAGCTGGTTGGCGATCACCGGAAAGGCGATCATCATCGCGGCGAAGAAGGCGACCTTCACCTGGACGAAGAAGGCCTCGAAAATCTCGGTATAGATCATCGTGCCCTGCCCCGCCGCGAGCAGCGGCTTGGCCAGGAAGCCGAATATCGCCTCCGAAAAATACATCGACACGCCAAAGGCGACGCCGATCGCGATGATGCAATAGAGCAGACGGCGGCGAAGCTCGATCAGATGTTCGAGCAGGGGCGCGCGGCTGGCATCGATCTCGTCATGCTCGCTCACGACGCGGCCCCTTCATTGGGGCGGGGCGTGTGGGCATCGCCGGGGGCCGGCCCGACGACCGGCTTCTCCACCATCACCGGCCGATCGCCCTGGTCGTCATGCTGCGCGGCGGTGACGGCGGCGTCGGAATGATCGGCCAGCGCCGGCTGGGAGTCGGCGGGTGGCGTATCGATCATCGTCGGGGGCGTGTCAGCGGCATGCTCGCGCATGATCCGCTCATTCTCCGCCGCCCAGCGCTTCTCCATCTCCTCCAGTTCGGCCTCGCGCACCATATTGTCGAAGCCCTGGCGGAACTGGCGCGACACGCCGCGCGCCTTGCCCACCCAATAGCCGACGACGCGCATCGCCTTGGGCAGGTCCTTGGGACCGATGACGACGAGCGCCACGACGGCGACGAGCAGAAACTCGCTCGAGTCGATGTTGAACATGAAACTCCGGTGCTAGCTGGAGAACCGGATCAGCGATCGTCGCGCACGCGCTCGCCATCGCGGTCGAAGGCGGGCTCGGCCGACTTCTGCGCCTCGATACGGGCGGAGGGCTTGGCGGGCTTTTCGTCTTCCTCGGCCATGCCCTTCTTGAAGTTCTTCACGCCCTTGGCGACGTCGCCCATCAGGTTCGAGAAGCGGCCGCCGCCGAGCAGCAGGATGGCGACGATGGCGAGGACAAGAAGGTGGATCGGGCTAAAGCTGCCCATGGCACGTCTCCTGGGAATCTATGGTCTATCTAGGCCTTGGCATCGCCAGCGGCAATGGTCGAGCGATGCGGACACGCCCGATCTGGGATGCGGTGCCGTGCCTGCGCATTGTGACGTAGCGGTGACGCAAAGGAAAGCTCATTCGCTGTCCGACGCCGCCGATGCCACGTTATCCGCCTCGTCCTCCAGCTTTTCGAGGGCGAGATCGACCGGATCGAGCAGCCCGGCGGCGCGCAGGTCCTCCAGCCCCGGCAGGTCGCGGCGGCTGGCCAGCCCGAAATGCTGCAGGAAGGCGGGCGTCGTCGCATAGATCAGCGGCCGCCCCGGCACCTCGCGGCGGCCGGCGGGGCGGACCCACCCCGCCTCCATCAGCACGTCGAGCGTGCCCTTGGAGATGGCAACCCCGCGGATCGCCTCGATCTCGGCGCGGCTGACGGGTTCGTGATAGGCGATGATCGCCAGCGTCTCGATCCCGGCGCGCGACAGGCGGCGCGCCTCCTCGCGGTCGCGGCGCAGCAGATGCGCCAGATCGGGCGCCGTCTGGAAATGCCAGCGATCGCCACGCCGGACGAGCGCGATGCCCCGGCCGCGATACTGCGTATCCAGCGCGTCGAGCGCGGCGCGGATGGCGGCATTGTCGGTATCCGGGACATAGGCCCGGATCGAATCGATCGCCATAGGCTCGGTCGAAGCGAACAGCACGGCCTCGACCGCGCGCACTGTCGGATCGATCTCGCTCATGCCGGCTGCCGTACGAACAGCGGCGCGAAGGGTTCGGCCTGCCGCAACTCGACCTTGCCCTGCCGCGCCAGTTCCAGGACCGCCAGGAAACTGGAGGCGAGCGCCGAGCGCCGCAGGCGCTCGCTGCCATCGGGCAGGAAGGTCTCGATCGCCGACCAGTCGACGCGGGCCCCCACCAGCATCGACACCCGCTCCAGCGCGACCTCCAGCGTCATCACCTGTCGATCGGCGACGACGTGCATGACCGGGCGGGTGCGCGCGTTGATCCGGCCATAAGCAGAGATCAGGTCATAGAGTTCGGCCTGCCACAGCGCCTTGCGCTGGACCGCCAACCCCTCGGGCGCGCCGCGCGCGAATACATCGCGGCCCAGCCGATCCCGCGCCATCAGCCGCGCCCCCGCCTCGCGCATCGCCGCCAGCCGTTCGAGCCGGAGTTGCAGACGCAGCGCCAGTTCCTCGGGGTCGGGCTCCTCCTCAGGCTGACGCGGCAGCAGCAGCGCGGATTTGAGATAGGCGAGCCACGCCGCCATCACGAGATAATCGGCCGCCAGTTCCAGCTGCATACGCCCCGCCCGGTCGACGAAGCGGAGATATTGCTCGACCAGCGCGAGGATCGAAATCTGGCGCAGATCGACCTTTTGCGACCGGGCCAGCGACAGCAGAAGATCGAGCGGTCCCTCCCACCCGTCCAGATCAAGCGTCAGCTGTTCCCCCGTCATCGCGGCGAGCTTAGCGACGATCCGCCCCGAAGGCGAGACGCGCCGGCCCGACCGACCGGCGACAACCTTTTAAATCATCGCTGGTTGATTTATCCACGTGCATAATGACGACCATGATCGCTCGCCGCACCCGAGGGCGTCCCCGTAAAGAGGAAGGCCCCGCTCCCCGCCAGATCCTCGACGCCGCCGTCGCCGCCTTTGCCCGGCATGGCTGGGAGGGGACCCATTTGCGTCAGGTCGCGGAGGCGGCCGGGGTCGACGCCGCGCTGATCGCCCGGCGCTATGACGGCAAGATGGGGTTGTGGCAGGCGATCGTCGACGATGTCTCGCGCCGGCTGGAGGACATGTTCGCGGATGTCGCGCAAGGCCCCGACGCACCGGCGCGAGACCGCCTGGCCGGTGCGGTCGAGGCGTTTGTGCGGCTGAACCTGGAGCTGCCCGATCTGGGCCGGTTCTTCATCGACCAGATTTCGCGACCGGGCGTGCGACGCGACTATGTGATCGCGCGGATGTGGGAGGTGTACCGCGACGCGATGCTGCCGATCGTCGCCGAGGCGCATGGTCCTGCCCGGCCGGGACGCGATCCGGCGCTGTATGTCAGCCTGCTATTGGGGGCGGTGGCGATGCCGCTGATGATGCGGTCGGTGACGATGGCGGATTGGCACGCCCCTGCGGTGCGGGACGCTTTCGTGCAGAATGTGCTGCGATTGTTCGTGGAACGATGACCCTTATTCCTCCCCTGCAAGGGGAGGGGGACCATGCGAAGCATGGTGGAGGGGTGTCCCACTATCGAGAGGGGCGACACCCCTCCGTCAGGCCTTCGGCCTGCCACCTCCCCTTACAGGGGAGGAATTTAACGCTTACTCTGCCGGCGCGAGGAGCGCGTCGCGCCGGGCGATCAGGTCGACGAAGTCGCCCTCCCCCGCCCCGACACTGGCCATGGCCCGATCGAGCCGCGCCCGCGCCGCCTCGGAGATAGGCGGAACCCGGCCCGCGATCTCGACCATTTCGTCCATCCGCGCCCAGCAGTCGAGGACGAGATCGCACCCGGCGGCCAGTGCGCCCGCCGCCTTCTCGCCGGCGGTGCCGCTCAATGCCTTCATGTCGATGTCGTCGGTCATCAACAAACCGTCGAAGCTGATACGCCGGCGGATGATGTCTTCGATCACGACCGGCGACAGCGTAGCGGGGCGTCCGGCGTCCCAGGCCTCGAAGACGATATGGCTGGTCATGCCCATCGGTGCGGCGGCCAGCGTGCGGAAGGGTTCGAGGTCGACCGCCAGTTCCGCATCGCTCGCGGTGACGGTGGGGAGCAGATGGTGCGAGTCGACCAGCGCGCGACCATGGCCGGGCATATGCTTGACCACGCCGACGACGCCCGCCGCCGCCAGTCCCTCCAGCATGGCACGGCCGAGCGCTGCCACCTGCATCGGTTCTGCGCCGTAAGCGCGACATGCGATCGCCTCGGTGGTATCGGCTTGCGCGACATCGAGCAGCGGCGCGCAGTCGACGGTGATGCCGACCTCGCGCAGCATCAGGCCCAGCGCCTGCCCATTGGCGCGCATCGCCTGAATCGCGGACATGGGCGCGATGTCATAGAGTTTGGCGAAGGCAGGACCGGCGGGGAAAGCCGGCCATTCGGGCGGCCCCATGCGGGCGACACGGCCGCCTTCCTGATCGATCAGGATGGCCAGATCGTCACGCCCCGCCAGCGTACGAAGATCGTCGGTCAGCGCGCGCACCTGCCCTCGGTCGACGATGTTGCGCTTGAACAGGATATAGCCCGCCGGCTCGACCGAGGCGAAGAACGCCCGCTCATCGGGGGTGAGCACCGGGCCCGACAGGCCGAAAATGACGGGGATCATGACAGGCTCCGGCCCCCGGCGCACCAGCACCGGGGGTGTGATCGATCAACTGGCGACGAAGCAGGCCTCGCCCGCGACGCGCAGGCGTCCGCAAATATCGGCGGCCTGGTTGGCGCTGCCGGCGTTCACGCGCAGGCGGTACAGCGTCTTGCCGTTCGACGCGACCGGCTGAACCACCTTGCCCAGCGCCGCGACATAGGAAAAGCGCTTGGAGAAACGGTCCCAGGCCGCATTGGCCGAGGCCTCGCTGGGATAGGCGCCCAGCTGGACCATCGAGCCGCTGCCCGAAGGGGCGGCCGGGGCGGGCCGTGCGGCGGTCACCGGGGCGGGCGCGACCAGCTTGCCGCCCGATTCGGGCACCTGCGCCACGGCGTTGCGGCCGCCATTGGGTTCGCTCGGCTTCTGGACGACACGGGTGCCGTTCATCGGCGCTTCGGGCACGGCGCGCAGGTCGATCGCGCCGGTGCCGCCGGTCTTGCCCGCGCTGGTGGCGATGGCGGTATCGCCCTCGCCCTTGACCTTCAACCCGCCGGGATCGGCGGGACGCACCTTGTAATCGCCCTCGGGCGCCGCGATCAGCGCGCCGTCACCGTCGCTCGCGGCGCGGCTGGCCTGCCACTTGTAGAAGCCGAAGCCGATCGCGGCCAGGATCGCCAGGCCGATGATGACCAGCGCCACGACCTTGCCGATGCCCACGCTTTCGGGTTCGTCCGGCTCGACCGTCTCCAGCCAGGGAAGGCGATCCTCCTCCGGCCGGTCATATCCGCGCAGGTCCATCTCGTCCGCCATCACTTCATCTCCGACACAGCCTCGACGCCCATTAGCGCCAGACCGTTACGAATGATTTGCCCGATCCCATCGGCCAGGAAAAGACGCACGGTGGTGACGGCGGCGTCTTCGGCGATCAGGAAGCGGCGATCGGGGCGATCATTGCCGACATTCCAGGCGGCATGGAAGGCCGCCGCCAGGTCGTAGAGATAGAATGCGATACGATGGGGTTCGCGCGCGGCGGCCGCCGTCTCGACGATACGCGGGAACTGCGCGGCCAGCTTCACCAGCGCCAGATCCTCGGCATCGAGCAGCGCCAGATCGGCCGCGCCGCCGGCAATCCCCGCCTCGGCCGCGCGACGCTTGAGCGAGGCGATGCGGGCATGGGCGTATTGCACATAGAAGACGGGATTGTCCTTCGACGCCTCGACCACCTTGGCGAAGTCGAAGTCCATCTGCGCGTCCGAGCGCCGGGTCAGCATGGTGAAACGCACCACGTCCTTGCCGACCTCGCGCACGACATCGGCCAGCGTCACGAAATTGCCCGCGCGCTTCGACATCTTCACCGGCTCGCCACCGCGCAGCAGGCGGACCATCTGGACGAGCTTCACGTCGAACTTGGTCTTGCCGCCGGTCAGCGCCTCGACCGCCGCGACGATCCGCTTGACGGTGCCGGCATGGTCGGCGCCCCAGATGTCGATCAGCTGATCGGCGGTCTGCGCCTTCTGATAGTGATAAGCGAGGTCGGCGCCGAAATAGGTCCAGGCGCCGTTCGACTTCTTGATCGGGCGATCCTGGTCGTCGCCGAACTGGCTGGAGCGGAACAGCGGCAGTTCGACCGGCTCCCAATCCTCGGGCGTCTCTCCCTTGGGGGCCTCCAGCACGCCGTCATAGACCAGCCCGCGCGAGCGCAGTTCGGCCTCGGCGGCCTCGGGCTTGCCCGCCGCCTGCAACTCGGCCTCGGAGGAGAACAGGTCGTGATGGATGCCCAGCAGCGCGAGGTCGTCGCGGATCATCGCCATCATCGCCGCCACCGCGCGGGTGCGGAACAGGACCAGCCATTCGCCTTCGGGGGCCGACACGTAGCGATCGCCATATTCGGCGGCGAGTTCGGCACCGATCGGCTTCAGATATTCGCCCGGATACAGGCCTTCCGGGATTTCGATCGTCGCGCCCAGCGCCTCGCGGTAACGCAGGTGCGCCGAGCGGGCGAGGACGTCGACCTGGCCGCCCGCGTCATTCACATAATATTCGCGGATGACCTTGTGGCCCGCGAACTCCAGCAGCGTGGCGAGCGCGTCGCCTACCACCGCGCCGCGGCAATGGCCCATATGCATCGGCCCCGTCGGGTTGGCCGAGACATATTCGATGTTGACGGTCACGCCAGCCCCACGCGTCGAACGGCCATAATCGCTGCCCGCCTGCGGGATCGCGGCCAGTTCATCCCGCCATGCCGCCTCGGTCAGGCGCATGTTGAGGAAGCCCGGCCCCGCGACCGACACGCTGTCCACCTCGTCCAACTTGCCCAGCTCGGCGGCGATCCCCTCGGCCAGCGCGCGCGGATTGGTGCCGGCGGGCTTGGCCAGCACCATCGCGGCATTGGTGGCCAGGTCGCCATGGCTGGCATCGCGCGGCGGCTCGACCGTGACGTTGCGGCGATCCAGCCCGCCGGGCAGCGTGCCGGCGGCGACCAGCGTGTCCAGCGCCGCATCGATATGCGCGGCAAAGCGGGTGTAGAGGGTCATCACATCGTCCGATCGGGGTAGCAAAGCGTTGCGCTTTAGCGGCATCGGCGCGCCGCTTCAAATCATGCGTGGCGAAGACGCGGCACGGATGCACCCGCTGCAATCGCGGCACAGCCCTTTGCAGTTGCCGGCCGTGCTGCACCGCAATAATTTGTCCGACGAAAGTTGAAAGCGCGAACCAACGCGCGAGAGGACCTGATCCGGCTCAACGCACATGCGGGAGTTTCGATCATGCGCAAGACCATCCTGATCCTGGCCGCCACCGTCGTCGCGGCCATTCCGACCATCGGTGCCGTCGCCGCCGAAGGCGAGCAGCGCTTCGTTCACGAGGGCAGCACCTATGTCTATACCCGGTCGACCGAGAACGGCCATCCGGTCATCGAGGGGCATCGCTATCCCGGCGGCGAGGCGTTCCGCTTCGTCGTGAAGGGCCACCGCGTGACCGGTTTCAACGGCACCGCCAACGTTTCCTTCACCACCGACGAGGCACGTGGCGCGATGGGCGCCGGTGTGGAAGCCAGCGCGCGCTGACACGCCGTCTCGGATTTTGAGTGGCAGAACGGCTCGCCCTAATGGGCGGGCCGTTTTCACATGGGGTATCATCCCCGCCAAAGGTCGTCCCACCCCGCTCCAAACATTCAGCGCCGTGGCACCATTACGTAGCCGTATTGGTTATCCGGCGCGGAGGTTCGGGACACAGGGACATGCAGACAGAACAGGGCATCCTACGCCTTTCCATCGCAGTGACGTTTCTGATGGCGGTACTGGGTGCGGTGATCGGTCTGATCGCGGGATCGTCGGCGATCATGTTCGACGGTGTGTACGGCCTGATCGACGCGGTGATGACCGGCCTGGCGCTGATGGTCGCGCGGCTGATCGCGGCGTCGAACGCGGCCGACGCGATGGGCCAGAGCTATAGCCAGCGCTTCACCATGGGCTTTTGGCATCTTGAACCGATCGTGCTGGGGGTGAACGGCATGCTCCTGACCGGAGCGGCCCTCTATGCGATGCTGGATGCGACCCGCATCATCCTGGGCGGCGGCCATGTGCCCTCGTTCGGCGCGGTTCTGATATATACGGGGATCAGCCTGATCATCGACCTTGGGATGGCATTCTACGTACGCCGGGCCAACCAGTCGATCGGGTCGGACTTCGTCGCGATGGACGCGCGCTCCTGGGGCATGACGGCGGCGCTCAGCGGGTCGCTGTTCGTCTCCTTCGTCATCGGCCATGCGATCGACGGCGGCCGCTGGGCGTGGATGACGCCCTATATCGATCCGGTCGCGCTGATGATCATCTGTATCGTCATCATCCCCGTGCCGATCACCAGCGTGCGCAAGGCGCTGTCCGAAATCCTGCTGGTGACGCCCTATGACCTGCGGGTGCAGGTCGAGGATGTGGCGGACAGGATCGATGCCACGCATGGCTTTCTGGGCCATCGCGCCTTCGTCGCACGGGTCGGGCGCGGTATCCAGATCGAGCTGAACTTCATCGTGCCCCGCCACTGGCCGGCACGGCGACTGGAGGAATGGGACGCGCTGCGCGACGAGATCGGCCAGGCGCTGGGCCATGACAGCCCGGACCTGTGGCTGACCATCGTCTTCACCACCGACCCCGAATGGGTCCATTGACGCGCAAGACCGAGGCGACCTGCCCCCGTCGAGGTGCGACGACCGCGCATCCTGAGCAAGCCCCTCCCCTTCAGGGGAGGGGTTGGGGTGGGGCCTCTCCACGAACGCCGCGCTTGCGGATACGCCCCACCCCCGCCCCCTCCCCTGAAGGGGGGAGTGTTTACTTTGGACTCTGCAATCGCTTTCTGGCGAGGAAGATGTCGAGGGTAACTTCAAGCATGTGCTGGGTCTTGGATGCGCGCTT
>NZ_JBNNOB010000138.1:0-9453 GCF_050274375.1 Sphingomonas sp. NPDC019816 | reverse complement strand
GATAGCGGGACACCCCTCCGTCAGGCCTGACGGCCTGCCACCTCCCCTGCAAGGGGAGGAATAGGCCACCTTCCCATCGCCACTCCTCCACGATAAAGCGCCGCCATGGTCGATACCGGTTTTCCCGCGCCCCTGTGCGGCGTGGACGAGGCGGGGCGCGGGCCGCTGGCGGGGCCGGTGGTGGCGGCCGCCGTGATCCTGCCCGAGCGTGACTGCCCCGATGGCATCAATGATTCCAAGAAACTGACCGAGAAGACGCGCGCGCGGCTCTGTTCCGAAATCCGCGCCTGTGCGGTCGTCGGTGTCGGGATCGTTCACCCGGAGGAGATCGACCGGCTCAACATATACTGGGCGACGATGAAGGCGATGACGCTGGCGGTCGATGCCGTGGTCGAAACCATGGGATGTCATCCCGCGCATGTGCTGGTCGACGGCAACCGCCTGCCCAAATGGGGCTACACCGCCACCGCGATCGTGGGCGGCGATGCCAAGTCGCTGGCGATCGGAGCGGCCTCGATCGTCGCCAAGCATGTCCGCGACGAGATGATGATCGCCGCCGCCGACACTTGGCCCGCTTATGGCTGGCACAGCAACAAGGGCTACGGCTCGGCGACGCATCTGGCGGCGCTTCGCGAACATGGGCCTACCCCGCTCCACCGCCGCAGCTTCGCGCCAGTGGCGCAATGTTATCTGGACTTTTGATCGCTCATTCCTCCCCAAGCTATGCTTGGGGAGGGGGACCATCGCGTTTGCGATGGCGGAGGGGCGAGACGGACCGGCCCTGCCCGTCACCACGCCCTATGGGGGCGGTCCCCCTCCCCATCCGACGATAGAGAGGATTTTACGGCTGCCCCGAGTCGCAATCGCCACACCCCACTCCCTTGGGGGCGAAGTTATCCACAGCCCCCATATCTGCCACGAAATCGCAACACGTCGTCGAATCTGGCGGAATCACGCGAGTCGCGAGCGCGAATCGCCTCTTGACGTATGACTCGTTCCGGGTGGATGCGAGGGTTCGAGGGTAGAAGGAACGGGTAGCATGGGGGTGATCCAGACGGTGGCCAAGCCGATCGGGACGCGGCCGGTATCGGCGCACCGCGAAAGCGACCTGCCGCTCGACCAGATCCTGATGGGCGACTGTATCGCGGCGCTGCGTTCGCTGCCCGACAAGTCGGTCGACATGGTCTTCGCCGACCCGCCCTATAACCTCCAGCTCGGTGGCGAGCTGTTCCGCCCCGATGGCAGCCATGTCGATGCCGTCACCGACGCCTGGGACAAGTTCGACACCTTCGCCGCCTATGACGCCTTCACCCGCTTGTGGTTGTCCGAATGCTACCGGGTGCTGAAGGACAATGGCTCGCTCTGGGTGATCGGCAGCTATCACAATATCTTCCGCGTCGGGACCGCGGTGCAGGATCTGGGTTTCTGGATCCTCAACGACATCATCTGGCGCAAGTCGAACCCCATGCCCAATTTCAAGGGCACCCGCTTCACCAACGCGCACGAAACGCTGATATGGGCATCGAAGGGCGAGAAGGCGAAATACACCTTCAACTATCGTTCGATGAAGACGCTGAACGACGAAATCCAGATGCGTTCGGACTGGGAATTCCCGATCTGCGGCGGTCAGGAACGGCTAAAGAAAGACGGGCACAAGGTCCATCCGACCCAGAAGCCCGAGGCGCTCCTCTATCGCATCCTCCTCGCCTGCACCCGGCCGGGCGACGTGATCGCCGACCCGTTCTTCGGCACCGGCACGACCGGCGCGGTCGCCAAGCGTCTCGGCCGCCGCTGGATCGGGATCGAGCGCGAGCCGACCTATTGCGCCGCCGCGATCGAACGGATCGAGGCCGCGCTGCCGCTCGACGAAAGCGCGCTGGCGACGATGCAGAGCCCCAAGGCGCAGCCCAAGGTGGCGTTCGGGACCCTGGTCGAGAATGGATACCTCATGCCCGGCATGCCGCTGATGGATGCCAAGCGTAAATGGCGCGCGACGGTGCGCGCGGATGGGTCGCTCTTATCCGAATGCGGGCAGGCCGGGTCGATCCACCGACTGGGTTCGCTGCTGCAGAACCGGCCGACCTGCAATGGCTGGACCTTCTGGCATTATGAGCTGGAGGGGGCGCTGAAACCGATCGACGCGATGCGCCAGACCTGGCTGCTCGCCACGCAGCCGTAAAACGATCCTCCCCGGCACGGGGAGGGGGACCACCGCGAAGCGGTGGTGGAGGGGGATCGCCGCTCGGGACGCCCCTTGTGGAAGCCCCCCTCCGTCAGGGCTTCGCCCTGCCACCCCCCCGTGCCGGGGAGGATTTTAGGAACACACCATGCACCTGCGCCCCGTCCAATTCGTCGACACCCCCGTCGGGCTGGAGGAGGGCAGCGCCTTGCGCCTCGCAGGCGGGATGCAGTGGTTCGCCGCCTATGAGGTCCGCGAGGGCAGCGGCCGCCGCATCGTGCCGGTCGCGCGGTTCGCTCAGGAACTAGGTGGCTCCCCCCGCGCCGAGGCGCTCCACGCCGCCTTCACCGCCCCCCGCAGCCCTTGGGTCATAGGCCCACGCACGCTACGCTTCGACCAGCCGCAGGTCGCCGCGATCCTGAACGTCACCCCCGACAGCTTCTCCGATGGCGGCAAGCATATCGGCGATCCGTCCGCAGCGGCGGACAGCGGCATGGCGATGGCGGCGCAGGGCGCGGCGGTCATCGACTTGGGCGGCGAGTCCACCCGTCCCGGCGCCGCCCCGGTGTGGGAAGGCGATGAGATCGCCCGCACCGCCCCCGTCATCGAGCGGCTGGCCAGAGCCGGCGCGCTGGTATCGATCGACACGCGCAAGGCCGCCGTCATGGAGGCGGCGCTCGCCGCCGGCGCGGGCATCGTCAACGATGTTGCGGCGCTCCTATGGGACGACCGCGCGCTGGAGGTGGTGGCCAAGGCGGGCTGCCCCGTCATCCTGATGCACTCGCCCGATCCCGAAAAGGGCGGGCATGGCCGGGTCGGTTACGGCGATGTGTTGACGGACGTGTTCGACTGGCTGGAGGCGCGCATCGAGGCGGTCGTGGCCGCCGGCGTCGAGCGGTCGCGGATCATGGTCGATCCGGGCATCGGCTTCGGCAAGTCGCTCGCCGACAATCTGGCGCTGATCAACGGCCTGGCGATCTTCCACGGACTGGGCTGCCCGATCATGCTGGGCGCCAGCCGCAAGCGGATGATCGGCGCGCTGTCGAACGAGGCACCCGTCGACGCCCGGCTGGGCGGGTCGCTGGCGCTGGCGATCAAGGGCGCGGAGGCGGGGGTCCAGTTGATCCGCGTGCATGACGTGGCGGAAACCGTACAGGCGCTACACGTCTGGCGGGGTCTGCGCGATCGCGCGCTGATGGGATAAGCCCTCGCTTTTCGCGTCCCGAACGCCCACATAGGGGCGATGCAGCGTCCCCAACCCCAGATCATCCGCGTCATCGATTTGGAGACGACCGGACAGGCCCCGCCGACCCACGGCGTGTGCGAGATCGGCTGGCAGGACGTCGCACTCGGCAAGGACGGCCGCTGGGAGCTGGAGGGCGAAGGCGGCAACATCCTGGTCAATCCGGGCCGCCCCATCCCGCCGATCACCCAGGCGATCCATCACATCCTGGACGAGCAGGTCGCCGATGCGCCCTGGTGGCACGATGTCGCGCGCCGCGTGCTCGATCCCTGGCCGCGCCGTATCGCGCTGGCCGCGCACCGGGCGGATTTCGAACAGCAATATTGCACCCCCGCCATGACCCAGTCGGCCGACTGGATCTGCACCTGGAAGTGCGCGCTGCGCCTGTGGCCCGACAGCCCCAGCTTTTCCAACCAGGTGCTGCGTTACTGGCGCAAGCCGCAGGGCCTCGTTCATGAGCGCGGCCTGCCCATCCACCGCGCCTTTCCCGATGCCTATGTCACCGCGCATCACCTGCGCGACCAGCTGAACGAAGCGAGCCTGGCGCAACTGCTCGAATGGTCGCGCAGCCCGGGCCTGTTGCCGCGCGTCCGTTATGGCCCCGATCGCGGCAAGGACTGGCGCGAGATCGACGAGGACTCGCTGATCGGTTTCCTCAGCGACCGCGATCCCGATGTCCGCTTCACCGCCGAAACCGAAATGGCGCGGCGGCGCGGCGGTGGCCATGTCGGGCGGCCCAGCCCCCAGGAACTGTTGCTCTAACCGTTGTCGTAACCATGACGTAACCACTCTGGCGTCCGTGCCCCGGCTTCGATAAGGCAGATGCCATGCAGGGGTTACGCGACGCCGCCACAGCCGGCGAAAATCCCATCGGACGTATCCTGATCGCCGCCATGGCGACGGGATTCCTGGCGCTGCTCGTCGCGGCGGGCGCGGCGGCCTATGTCATCCAGCAGGGTAATCGTCATACCGATTGGGTCATCCACACCTACCGGGTCGAGGCGGTGCTGGTCGAGGCGCGGCGGCTGGCCGAGCAGCAGGAGACGGCGCGGCGCGGCTATATGCTGGCGGGCACGCGCAATTTCCTCGACAGTTTCGAACGGGCGCACAACGCGCTCGTCCCCCGGATCGCCGAGTTGCGGCGGCTGACCACCGACAATCCCCGCCAGCGCGCGCCGATGCGGGCGGTAATCGAGCGGCTGGCCGCGCTCGACCTGGTACAGCGTGAGACCAACACCCTGGTCCAGCAAGGCCGCGGGGCCGAGGCGCTGCGCCGGTTCCGCGCCGATAGCGGCCTGATGCGGATGCAGAAGCTGCGCGACGTGTTCGACGGCATGGCGCGCGAGGAACGCCGTCTGCTCGCGATCCGCGATACCGAACAGGCCGCCAACCGCCGTGCCTTCTCGATCGTCATGGCGGTCGCCGCGCTGCTGTTCGTGCTGGTCGCGATCGTCTCGTTCCTCACGGTGCGTCGCTACACGCGCGACCTGCAACGTTCGCGCACGGCGCTGGCGCGGCTCAACGCGACGCTGGAGGAACAGGTCAAGGAACGCACCGCCGACCTGGCGCTGGCGAACGAGGAGATCCAGCGCTTCGCCTATATCGTCAGCCACGATCTGCGCTCGCCGCTGGTCAATGTCATGGGCTTCACCGCCGAGCTGTCCGCCGCGACGGGGCCGCTGGCCGCGCTGATCGACCGCGCCGAAGCCGAAGCGCCGCAGATCGTGACCGAGGAGGCACGCCTCGCCGCACGCGAAGACCTGCCCGAGGCGATCGGCTTCATCCGCACCTCGACCGCCAAGATGGACCGTCTGATCAACGCCATCCTGAAGCTCAGTCGCGAGGGGCGCCGCGTGCTGGCGCCCGAAATGATCGCGCTCGACCAGCTGGTCGAACAGATCACCGATTCGATCCGCCACGTCATCGACGACCGCGGCGTCACGCTGACGATCGAGCGCCCGATGCCGGTCATCGTCAGCGACCGCATCGCGCTCGAACAGATCCTGTCCAACCTGATCGAGAACGCGACCAAATATCGCCACCCGACGCGCGCGGCCGAAGTCCATGTCTTCGCCCAGGAGACGCCTGGACGCGTGATCGTCGCGGTACGTGACAATGGGCGGGGCATCGATCCGCGCGACCATCAACGCGTGTTCGACCTGTTCCGCCGCTCGGGGCAGCAGGACCAGCCGGGCGAAGGCATCGGTCTGGCCCATGTCCGGGCGCTCGCCTACCGTCTGGGCGGCACGATTTCCGTCGAATCCCAACTGGGTGAAGGCGCGACCTTCTTCCTGTCGCTACCCCCCACCCTTTCCATCGAAAGTGCCTGAATGAACGACCATCGCTCCGTTGGCATCGTCATGATCGAGGATGACGAGGGCCATGCCCGGTTGATCGAGAAGAATATCCGCCGCGCGGGCATCCTGAACGACATCCGCCATTTCACCGATGGCACCACCGCGCTCGACTATCTGTTCAACGCGCCCGATGGTCCGGCCAAGAGCGGCCCGGCGATGGTCCTGCTCGACCTCAACCTGCCCGACATGAGCGGCACCGACATTCTGGCGAAGATCAAGGACGAGAGCAGCCCGCTGCGCCGCGCGCCCGTCGTC
The DNA here is from genome assembly GCF_050274375.1 of Sphingomonas sp. NPDC019816. Classification (NCBI taxonomy): domain Bacteria; kingdom Pseudomonadati; phylum Pseudomonadota; class Alphaproteobacteria; order Sphingomonadales; family Sphingomonadaceae; genus Sphingomonas; species Sphingomonas sp. NPDC019816. Next base: position 3,419 of record NZ_JBNNOB010000138.1, on the reverse strand, counting down.
GTGCTGACCACCACCGACGACAAGGTGGAAATCCAGCGCTGCTACGACCTGGGCTGCAACGTCTACATCACCAAGCCCGTGAACTATGAGAATTTCGCCCAGGCGATCCGCCAGCTCGGCCTGTTCCTGTCGGTGATCCAGGTACCGGAAGTCGAGGGCTGACCCCGCCGCCCGCCTCGGCCGCGATGGAGGGTGCGCGCATCCTCTATATCGATGATGACGACGCGCTGCGCCGGCTGGTGACGCGTGCGCTGGCTAGGCGCGGCTGGACGGTGACGGGGGCCGCCTCGGGCGCGGACGGGATCGCCCTGGCGGCCGAAAGCGGTTTCGATCTGGTCGCGGTCGACCATTACATGCCGGGCATGGACGGGCTGGAGACGCTGGTCGCGATCAACGCGCTCCCGGTGCCGCCGCCGGTCGTCTATGTCACCGGATCGGACGAGGGACGGATCGCGGTCGCCGCGCTGAAGGCCGGGGCGGCGGACTATGTGGTCAAGGCGGTGGGCGAGGATTTCTTCGACCTGCTCGCCGCGAGCTTCGAACAGGTGCTCGACCGTACCCGGCTGGAGCGCGCCAAGGCGGAGGCGGAGGCCGAACTGCGCGCCTCCAACGCCCGGCTGGAGGCGATGCTGAGCGAGGTGAACCACCGCGTCGCCAACTCGCTGCAACTGGTGTCCGCGATGATCGGCCTGCAAAAGGGCGTGATGACCGACGCGCACGCGCGCGAGGCGTTGGAGGATACGCAGCGGCGCATCCGCGCGATCGCGCAGGTGCATCGCCGGCTTTATACCGCCAATGATGTCGAGCAGGTCGATCTGCGCGACTATCTGGGCGCGCTGATCGCCGAACTCGGCGAAAGCTGGTCGAGCGATGCGCTGCCCCGCACGCTGACCCTGTCGGCCGAACCGATCCGGGTGAAGACCGACCGCGCCGTGTCGATCGGGGTAATCGTCACCGAGCTGGTCACCAACGCCTGCAAATATGCCTATCCGGGCGCGGCCGGCGAGGTGCGCATCTCGGTCGCGCAGGGCGACGGGCATTGCCTGCTGGCGGTCGAGGACGATGGCTGCGGCATGGCGGCGGACCAGAAGCCGCAAGGCACCGGGCTGGGCGCCAAGCTGATCCGTGCGATGGCGCAGAGCCTGCAGACGGTGGTGGAATATGACCCGGCGCATACGGGCGTGCGGGCGGTGATGCGGGTGCCGGTTTAGGCTTTGCGGTGGCGGATGGTCCGTGGCCTTCGACTTCGCTCAGGCTGGACGGATGTTGTGGAAGACCCGCTCCCTCGCTCCGTTCAGCCTGAGCGAAGTCGAAGGCCAAGCTCTACCCTCACCTTTAACCGCTCCCCTCCCGTAAACGGGCGGGGATGGGGGAGGGAACGAGGTCTCACCGAGACCGCCCCCCCGCCACCTTCCCCAATCACGGCTTGCGGAACTTGTAGACGAACTGATCGGTCTGCCCACGAATAGCCGGATCGAACACATTCTTCGAGTGGTCGTCGGCTGGATTGCGCAGCACCTTGCTCTCGCCGACGAAGCGGAAGCCCACCGACTGGACCTGACGCTTCACATAATCGGGATCGATCCGGTGCGTCGTATTGGTATTGGCCAGTCCCCGGCCCGCCGTGTCGGCATGGTCGATGATGACATAGGTGCCGCCCGACTTCAGCAGCTTGAACACCGCCTGGTCGAACGCCCGCAGGGCCGGTTCGCCGGCGTCCTTGTTGGCCACGTCATGATAATTCTGGACGGTCCAGAACAAGTCGACCGGCTTGTCCGAGGCGGGGAGATTGACCGCCTGCACCTGCGCGGTCGCATTGGGCAGGTTCCAGCCCTGGATCATGGGCAGCGACTTCTCGGCATATTTCTGCCCGGCGGCGGGCCAATAGGCATAGACATGGCCCTTGGGCCCGACGATGCCCGAGAAGATACGGGTCCAATAGCCTTTGCCCGGCAGGTAATCGATCACCGTGTCGCCGGGCTTCACCCCGGAAAAGGCGAGGACCGCCGCCGCCTGACGCCGTGCATCGTCCCCCGCCTGATCGGCGCGCGCCGGGTCGGCCAGCGCGGCGGTGACATAGGCCGGGACCTTGGCCGGAGCGGCAGGCTTTTGCTGCGCCACCGCGACGGTCGCGCCCGCCGCCAGCATCAGTCCCAGTGCAATCGCCTTCATGCCTGCTCTCCTATGTCCTGATGCCACCATCCCGACCGCCGTTCAGGCTGAGCGTAGTCGAAGCCCAAGGGAATCCCGTGGCCTTCGACTTCGCTCAGGCTGAACGGAGGGCAGGAATATCCGAACCAGCCCGGATTTCCCGCTCGCTCAGCCCGAACGGAGGGCGGGGTGTTGGGCCTTACACGTCCAGATTCGCCACGTTCAACGCATTGTCCTGAATGAACTCGCGTCGCGGCTCTACCACTTCGCCCATCAACCGGCTGAACACCTCGTCCGCCGCCGCGACGTCGTCCGAGGTCACGCGCAGCATCGAGCGGACGGCCGGGTCGAGCGTGGTTTCCCACAGCTGCTCGGCATTCATCTCGCCCAGCCCCTTGTAGCGCTGGATCGCCAGCCCCTTGCGGCCCGACGTCAGGATCGCCTCCAGCAGCTGGCTCGGCCGCGCGACGCGGGTTTCGCCGCGTGCCAGCGTCGTGGTGTTACCGTCCTCATCGGTCGGCACGACATCGGCCGACGGCTCGGTCGCGGCATTGCGCAGCGGCACCAGCTTGGCGGCGTGGGCGAAGCTCTCGGCCTGTTCTGCCGCCAGCGCGTGCAGCTTGCGCGCCTCCGCCGAAGCGATGAAGCTCGCCTCGACGATGTGGTGATCGGTCACGCCGCGCCACAGCCGTTCGAAATGGACACCTCCATCCTCGGTCAGCCGCGCTGACCAGCGCGCCTCGTGGTCGCCCGATTCCAGCCGGCGCGTCGTCTCGGTGACGGCGGTCAGGCGCTGGTCGCGGGTGAGAACGGGATCGAGTGCACCGGACAGCGCCAGCACCTCGATGATCGACGCGTCATAACGGCGCGGCACGTACCGCATGAGGGTCCGCATCCGCCGCGCATGATCGACCAGCGCCTTCAGGTCGTTGCCCGACCGCGCACCGCCCGCGCCCTCCAGCACCATGGTCGAAACGCCCGCCTCGACCAGATATTCGTCGAGCGCGGTGTCGTCCTTGAGGTACACCTCAGACCGCCCCTTGGTCGCCTTATACAGCGGCGGTTGGGCGATATAGAGATGCCCGCGCTCGATCAGCTCGGGCATCTGGCGATAGAAGAAGGTCAGCAGCAGCGTGCGGATATGCGCGCCGTCGACGTCTGCGTCGGTCATGATGACGATCTTGTGGTAGCGCAGCTTGTCCGCGTTGAAATCGTCGCGACCGATGCCGGTGCCCATCGCCTGAATGAGCGTGCCGATTTCCTTGGAC
>NZ_JBNNOB010000137.1:0-10005 GCF_050274375.1 Sphingomonas sp. NPDC019816 | reverse complement strand
TTCCTCCTCGAATTCCTTCGTGAAACGTCGCTGCTTCGTCATCGAGTTCGCCTTTCACCTCAAGGGAACTCTCCACTTTTCCGGGGCAAGTCCACCGTGCAGATACGTCACTTTCGTGTAGTCACCCCAAGGACCAGCCGGCGACCCAGGCGCAGCTCGCCATCGCCGAGGCGCGTGAATCGTTGAACAGCGATTGGACCACGTCGAGTAGCCCGGTCGAACGGTTCGAGGCGTTCCGGGCACTCGATGACGATGCCAAGGCATCCTGGTTGGCCCTCACGGTCGCGTCGTCGCTCGAGGCGAAGCCCGATTACAGCTCGGCAAAGACCAATCCGCTCCACGCCCGCCTCGCCTCGATCCTCGAAATCGACGTCGCCAAATGGTGGCGGCCGACCTCCGCAAACTTCTTCGACCGTGTGTCGAAGGGGACGCTGCTCGCCCTTCTCACCGACGTCGGTGGGCCGGTGCTGGCGGCACGCTATGTCGGCTCCAAGAAGGGCGAGATCTCGACGTCGTGCGAGAAGCTGTTCGCCGGCGAGGCCATCACCGAGGCGGAGACCAAGGAAGCCGCCCTTGCCTGGGTGCCGGACGCGATGCGCTTCGACGTGGTGGCCTCGGTCGCTGACGCCGAGTTCGACGAGAGCGTCGATGATGAAGCTCCCGAGACGGCGCAGGACGATGTCACCAGCGGCGATGACATCGAGGATCCCGCCGATGCCGATAGCGACGAGGCGGAGGGCGCGCTCGGCTCGGTCAACGACGACCACGCGCTGATCGCGGCCGAATAGGTCCAACGCCAACCCGCGGCCTGGGACCTCCCGGGCCTGACTGGCGGTCGTCTTCCACAAAAGGGCGGCCGCCATTTCCCGTTACAAGGGAGACCTCGACATGACCTTTCGTCGGAAACCCGTCGACAAACCGCGCCGCGACGTCGCGGCCGAAATCACCAGCCTCATCATCCAGAAGCTCGAGTCCGGCGTCTTGCCATGGTCTCGCCCGTGGGGCCTCACCGGCGCCGGGGGACGCCCGCTGCGCCACTGCGGCACGCCGTACACCGGCATCAACAATCTCTACCTCTGGGCGATCGGGGACGCACGCGGCTACTCCGCGCGCACCTGGATGACCTACCGTCAGGCCGAAGAACTCGGTGGTCAGGTTCGCCGCGGCGAGCACGGTTCGCACAGCGTCTATTTTTCCAGCTTCTCGAAGACCGAGACCGATCGCGTCACGGGTGAGGAGGCGAACAAGAACATACGCTTCCTTCGCTCCTACACCGTCTTCAACGTCGAGCAGATCGACGGCCTGCCGGTCTATTACTATCCGGTCGCCGCGCCGCCCGAACCGCGGGTCGAAAGCGTGCATCGTGCCGCTATCGACGGTTTCTTCGACGCGCTGCCCGCTACCGTGCGGCATGGTGGCGACCAGGCGTTTTTCTCGCCGATCGGAGATTACATCCAGATGCCGCACCGGACGATGTTCCGGTCGGACGATCATTACGCCAGCACCCTCGGCCACGAATACGTTCATTATTCGGGTGCGCAGTCGCGGCTCAACCGCGAGTTCGGCAAGAAGTTCGGCGATCAAGCCTACGCCTTCGAGGAACTCGTCGCCTCGATCGGGCAGTGCCTCATCTGCGCCGACCTCGGCCTGCCGGGCGAACTGCACGACAATCACGCCAGCTACATCGATCACTGGCTGCGCATCCTGAAGGGGGATTCGAGCGCGATCATCAAGGCCGCGTCGAAGGCCGAGCAGGCCGTCGCGTGGCTCAGGGACGCCGCTGACGAGGGGGCTCAGGCCCGCAACATGCAAGCGCTCGCGGCATGACCGCGCGTCATCACAGGAGCCCAGACCATGCACATCGAGCTGCGCAAGCTGAAGATCGTCGCCGCGCTGTCGGAGGAGACGACCTGCTACAGCGCCGAGATCTGGGTGGATGGGCGGCGCGCTTTCCTCGCGTCCAACCATGGTCACGGCGCGGCCGACATGTTCCATCCGGTAGGCTCGCTCAGCGAAGCCGACGTCGACGCGTGGCTCGCCGCCAACCGCGCGCCAACCCGCTTCGGAGACACTGTGCTGAAGCACACGCTGGAGTTCGAGGTCGCCGCGCTGATGACCCGGATCGAGGAAGCCAAGCGGCTCCGGCGCACCTTCCGCACCAAGCTCGTCGTCATCGAGGATGGAAAGGTCTGGTCCTATCCGCTCAAAGGCCGACCGGCCGAGACCGTGGCGTCCGCGATCAAGCGCCAGAAGCCCGCGGCGCGCGTGGTCAATGGCGATGATGCCGCACTCGAGGAAGCGATCACCATCATGATCGCAGCCGACGAGTTGGCCGGCGGGACGTGACCCACCATCTCCTCGACCTACTGGCGCCCGGTCCTCGGAATGCCGAATGGGAGGCAGAAAAGGCGGGCTGGCGCGCCCAGGTGATGGGCAATTCCGCCTGCTGCTACCGCCGCGGCAGCAGACTGGCAGGTGCCTGGCATCGTGGCTTCGATGCCGCGGCCCATTCCAGCGACCCGCTTGGCCTCGTGCTGTGAAGCCGCCATTGCTTGCAGCTGCCCGATAGGAGGTGACCCATGCTTCCCCTTCGTTTCGCGACACACTTCATGACCGACACGCCTGTCGACCGCGACACGCGACGAGCCCGACTGCTCGCGGCGCGACGCTACCTGGTCGGCAGCGTGCCACGGCGTGGCATCCTCGGCGGGCACTGGGATGGCGGGACCGTCGTAGGAGCATTCCGACTAGGGCGTGGATCGTTCCGGTCGACGTGAACGCCATCCACCTCAGAGCACCGTGATCCAGCCGGGGGAGAAGAGGGAAGGGGGAGCGAGGTTTCGAGCGCGATGTGGCGCTCGGGAGACCTCCACGATGCCCTACGACGTCGCCTTCCGCCATCAGCAGGCACTCGATCCAAGCGCGCTGACGACCATCGTCGCCGCGCTGCACGCCGTCACCACCGCAATTGACGATTGTCGCAACGCCGGCGTGCCGTTCGACGCAGATCCTGGTGTGCTGCTCCTCGCGCGTCACCTCGGCCACATCGCCGGAGCCGGGTCCGATGACTCTCTTCTGCGACGCCGCTGCGAGGACAAGATCGCCGAGCTGAAGAAGCACCCGGCACTCGCCACGCTCGCTATCCGCGGCGTCGCCTATGATGCGGCTGCCAAGAATCTCTTCCATGTCGAGGGACGCGCGGCCCTGCACCGCCTCGCAGTCGCACTCGGACTGAACGAGGGCGATTACGACCTTCGATCGAACCGCGGACACGCGTCCCAATCCGGCGAGATCACGCTCCACACCGCCGAGGTGCGCGTGCAACTCTCGCTGACCGCACTCGGTCCTGGCCACGAGGTCAACTATCGTCGTGTTCGCGGCCGTCACGACCATCTGGGTGATCGTGCCCGCTACGCCATGGCACGCGAACTGCTCGCGGCCGAGCGTTTCGCTGAACGACTGCGGCGAGAGTTGCGGCTGACGGCGTCAGCGCCGGCGCTCCTGGCGGTCTGATCGGGCCCGTCTTCGACCCCTATAAGCAAGGAACAACGCCATGGGTTGGCTCAGCATGCCACGGTCGTCGATGACCCCTCATTCGACGCCCAAAGGTTACCTCGACGCGCAATTCACCTACGACCGGCGCGATGCTGAGGGGAAGGGCAGGGCGCTGCGCGTCGTCGCTTCGTCGTGCCTGCGAAACAAGGTCTGGTATGCGGCCGTCACGCCCAGCACCGACGGCATCGACGAGCCCACCATCGCCGTCGTGTGCCTGGTCAGCTGGAACCCCCGCGCAAAGGACGGCTTCGTCTTCGCCTACAAGGATATGGACGAGACGATGGGGCCGAACGAGGCCGCGTGCCCCGAGCGTATCCTCGCCCTGCTCGGCGACACAGACAACGCCTCCGCGCTAAACTGGCGGCGCCGCTGCCTCGACCGCCTCGCCCAGCGATCCGAGCGGCCGCTCGAGCACGGCATGCACATCCGGCTGCCACACCCCATCAAGTTCGTTGACGGGCACGAGGGCACTGACTTCGTCGTCCACAAACGCGGCCGAAAGATCGCGCTCGCCAAGCTCGGTTCCGATTTTCCGGGTTATCGTATTTCTGGTTTGCGCGACATGCCGTGGACCATCGTTCCCCCGCCGGCCCAGACCCGCGTCCACAAGACGGTGTTCGGTTGATCGCCGAGCCGTCCAGCATCAGGATCAATCCCATGCTTCGTCACGATGACCTCACCGCCCCGATCAGTCCCAAGCGATCGCATCTATGCAGCCGCGCCAACGCGCAGGCCGTCGCCGCCCGGATGTTCGACGCGGGGGCGCGCCAAGTCTCGGTCGTGCGTACCGGAGATATCCTTCAGCCCTTCCGGGTCATCCCGGCGCTCGTCGACGATCCGAACGTCGAGCTCGAGCTGCGTTACGCATGAAGACAGCGATCCTCCTTGCCCTTGTCGCACTTGCGGCCTGCGGGGCAGCCGAGCCCGGGCACGAGCCCGCACGGGATCTCACCGGACGAGGCCGCGCGCTGGACGGCGACACCATCAGCATCGACTTCCGGTTCTCAGGGGCGGACGCCTTCGAGCGGAAGCAACTCTGCCAGATCTCCAGCGGCTGCTATCCTTGCGGCAAGCTCGCGCAAGACGCGACCGCCCGCATGCTCCGCTCGGGGGAGGCGACGATCCGTTTGGTTGGCAGTAGCAGCTACGGTCGACCGGTTGCCGTGGTCAGTGTGAACGGCTCTGACCTGGGCGAGCAACTGATCGCTCAGGGGTGGGCGGTACCGGCCACGAAGTATCTCAGGAGCGATCCGGATCGCGCCGGGCGGTATATGAGCGCTTACGAAGATGCGAGGACCAACAAGCGCGGCGCCCATGCCGGCGCCTGGATCGATCCCGAGAAATGGCGTCGCGGGGAACGCCTTACATGCGAGCGGGCCTGATGCCTGTACCCGCTACACAAAGCGGTCCGGCTGACGATGCCGGACCGCTTTTTTTGTTTGGTAGGCTCCAGCCCTATGCCGGGCGGTCACGCTTTGCTGGACGATCGATCGGATCGTAGTCGGGACCCGGGTCGTGCGACCAGGAGGCGCCGATCGCAAACTCGGCCTCGAAACGGCCAACCGGGCCATCGGGCTCGGCCGCCACGTAGGGAGCCGGCGCGATCCGCTTCGGCGCCTTCGTGCGATGCAGATACCCTGCCACGCGTCCCCGTCCGAGCAGCAGCGCCTCCAGCCACAGCAGATCGTCGATCAGCACACACACGCCACGACCCGCGAGATTGTAGTAGATGCACCGCTGATAATCGTCGCAGCGATTGCCGAGCATCTGCGCCAGCTTCGCCTTGCCGGCAGGGTCGCCCTCGTGGATCCACTCGCATGCCTCCCGCAGCTCACGCACGGAATAGTAGGCATCCTCCGGCTCGATACCGATCGAGGCCGCGGCGATGGCGCGGCGGGTCGGTCGGACGTCGGGGTTGAGCGAGGCGTCGCGCAACGTGAGGTCGAGATCGATCGGCCCGGTGAAATCTTGAAGCTTCATGACCTAATCCTCCTGTCCTCCGAACGTAACGTGAACATCTGCGACCTTGCAAGTGTTCATCGGCACCTTTTCACCCTCTGATCTTCCGATATGATCCCGCTCATGTGGCTCGTACCGCGCGACACCAGAGGGCTTACGTCACGCACCGGCGTCCCTGACGTCGTGCGACGCGCGTTGGTGCGCTGGTACAGCGGCGATGGCGAAGACAGCGATCATCGGGCTTCGGTCATCATGGTGGTCAAAGCGCGCGATCATCATCAGTGGATCGCATGCGACTGCCTCGGGGACGCGGCTGACCCACCACTGCTATCGCCAGCCTATCTGTCTGAGGCCGAGACATACTACCTCAGGCGCCTTACGAGCATCCGGCAGCGGCGACCGGAGCACCATGTCGACTGCCCGTTCTTTCGCGAACAGGCACCTCCCCGCATCCGCGAGAAGGCGACCGCGACGCCGCGCACCATCAACGAGCCAGACGGTCTCTTCTCCGCGCACCGGCTCGCGCCTGAGAAGCTCGCCCAGCTTCCTGAAGACGACGAGCCAGATGATCGCACGCGCGGCGTTGCGATACCGCGCCTTGCGCGCCTGCTCTGGCAGCTAATGGAAATGGCTCGGGTCAACGTTGTCGAGCCGCTGGGTAGGGGAGAACCTCGTGAGGCGTCGATGGCGCTGGAGTTCGGACGGCTGCGCAGCGCGGCCGAGCGCGTCGAGATAGCTCCCGGCATTCCGCTCGCACGCCACCTCTACACCCATATAGACCCCTACGAGCGCGGCATCGTCTTCGCGAAGCTGCGCGAGGCGGCGCGCCACTGGCCCGCCGAACATGCGCCACAGGCATTCCTCCTGCTCTACGCCGTCGATATTTCGGGAACGACGGTGACGCTGGCGGGCGGACGCGAGCTCATCGTGAAAAATCGCATCAGGCACATCGGCGTTCATCAGCGCCGGATCGGGCCTCCGTTCCTGGTCCTTGCAGTGATCGGCGAACATAACCCGCGCGAGGGCTATGCTGCGCTTCGGGCGTATGCGCAGCCTGTCGCTCGCCCCTCCAACTTCATTGCCGTGCATAATGCAGCGGAGCGCGAGACCATCGTGGGTCTGCTCGATCTGCAATACCGACTCCGTCGGCGCGGCATCGGCATCGGGTTCAAAAGGCTGCTCTTCGACGTCGCGACGAGTGCGGGCGAGGTCCGCCCCGATCTGCTCCTCGATCTACGTGACTTCACAACAGGAGAGGTCATGGAAGCGGCGCTGGAAGTGGTCACCGGGCACGACGCCGACACGTTGGGCCTCAAGATGCGACAGGTGGAGAAGCTCCGCGAGATCGCTCCGGTGGTGACGATCCATGCCGAGGACCTGGAAGATGGCGCCCTCGAAGCGGCCGTGCTCGACCAGCTGCATATCGGGTGATCCTGGGTTCATTGAAGGAGAGAGGGAGGGACCTGTCCGATCCATGAGGGAGACGACAGATGACCCGCTTCCAGCCGAGCCCCCGGCCCGACATAACGCCATGGGGAACACCCGATCGCGCCGACCAGGTTCTTCACGGCATCTGGCGCGTTTCGACGCCGAGCCATGGCGGCTACGTCCTCTCCGATGAACGTCAAGCCGCGATGCCCGAGGCACTTCGTCGAGCGGACCCATTCTACGAGGAGGACGTCGACTATGCGCTGGTTCTCTACGGTTTCGCGAGCGAGTTCCGCCGCTTGCCCGTGCCCGGCATCGCTCTTCAGGTCGAGAACGCCCGTCGCTCGGTGCGATGCTGGCATCCGGATCGCTGGACGGCCTTGACCGGCGAGGAGGTGACGATCGGAGAAAGCCACGTCGTCCGCCGTCGCGCCGCCTACACCGCCATCATTGGGCAGTACGAGAGCGTCTCGGCGTCCGGGTCATGGGCGGACTGGGTTCCTGACGGCAAGGTCGGATGCGTTTTTCGCCGTGTCGCCAGCGTGGATGCGCTCGGCTTCGCGCGCCACGAGGGCGAGCCCATCTACGGCCTCGTCGACAAGGCACGCTACGACGCTCGGGTCATGCCCGAAACCTTCGACACGCTCTCGGCAGAGCGGGTCGCAAGCACGGCGCCGATCACCAAGCAGGTCGCCGCCCTGACCTGACACCCCAAACCATACGACGCCAGAACAAGGATGCCGCTATGACCTGCGTCACCCCCATCAGGCCGCTCCCCGAGGCCGCAGACAATCGCGTACCGCTGGGCCACCATTCGAGCGGCGCACTCCACCTTGATCTCGATCGACTTCTTGCCGGGCGCCTGCTCATCCAGGGCAGCTCGGGTGCGGGAAAGAGCCGAACGCTGCGCCGGATCATTGAAGAAGCGTTCGACTACACGACGATCGCGATCGTCGACCCCGAGGGCGAGTTCGAGAACCTCGCCCGTCACATCGGTGCCACCACGATCCGGGCGGTCGAACTGACCGCAGATGGCCTAACCGCAGCGGCCGCGCGGAGCCGACATCATCGGCTGTCGATCCACATCGACCTGACCGACCTGGATCCCGATCAGCGCATCATCAAGGCGGCAGCCTTCTTCGCCGGTCTCATCGGTGCGCCGCGTGACGACTGGGATCACACCGTCCTTGTCTGCATCGACGAGGGACACCTCCTCGCGCCACATGTCGCCGGGTCCGCTCGAGACGCGGAGGCGCGACGCCTCGGCGTCGCGACACTCACCGATCTGTGCGCTCGCGGCCGTAAGCGTGGCCTGGCACCCGTGATCGCCACCCAGCGGCTCGCCAAGCTGTCGACCTCCGTGGTTTCCGAGCTGCAGAACGTCCTCGTGGGCCTCAACGTCTTCGATCGCGACATCGCGCGAGCAGCCGATCTTCTCGGCTTCTCAGCCAAGGAGGCCGATGCGCTTCGCACGCTCGTCCCTGGCGACTTCTTCGCGATGGGACCGGCCCTTTCGGCGACACCCTGCCTCGCCCACATCGATCCGACGATCACCGAGCATATCGGAAAGACCCCAGAGCTGCGCGCCGCGGCCTCTGTCGACGCGACCGAGGCGGCTCGGTTGCTCGACCTCGCCGGGCTTGCCGAGGTGGCAGACCATGGCCCTGCGATCGCGCTCAAGGGCACGCGCGCGCTCGACGCCTTCCTCCTTGATCCCGCCGCGACCGATGCTGCCGCTATCGTCGAGGCACTCAAACGCATTTCCCCGAACGCCAGCACGGCGCGCGATCTCGCAAGACACCTGTCGCTCGATGCGGAGCGAACCGATCGGGCGCTCAACCTCCTGTCGGCGATCACTGCCGTCGACACGATGCCCAAGGGCGACGACCGCATTGCGCGTCTCCATGCGCGTCTACGTGCCCGCCTCAGCGACGTCGCAGTGGTGGCCCTATGACCGACCTAGCGCCCGATATCGTCGAGCTCGTCGCCTGTCCGGTACGAACGGCGCCGACAGGCCGGCTTCGCGAGATGGCGTACCGTGGCGATGCCTGGATGCCCGACGAGGTCGCAACGCTGGAGCGCCTGTTTCGCGACGACATAGCGATAGATGAAATCGCGTCAGCGATCGGTCGGCGCATCCACGGCGTCCGCGACAAGATCGCGACCTTGGGGTTGCGCCGAAACTCGCAGCGGAACTGGTCTGAGGCCGAGGACGCCTGGCTGACACGCGAGTACGGCTCACGTCCCGCATCCGCGCTCGCACAGGATCTCGGACGAGCCTGCACCGCCGTTTATGCTCGCGCCGGCCTTCTCGGCCTTACCGAAGGCAATGCCCCACGCTGGACCGAGTGGGAGGATGCTCAGCTGCGCGCCGGCTTCGAGCGCGCGATACCGGTCGCACAGATCGCAGTCCTGATCGGTCGCCCGCTCTCGGGCACGATCACGCACGCGAGCAACCTTGGGCTGCGACACCCGAACAACCCGCCAGGATGGACCGAGGCCGAGGCGGCACGCGCGCTGACACTCGCGGCTGAGGGCCATCGCTACGTCGATATTATAGAGATGATGGTCGCGGAGGGCTTTCCCCGACGCACGAAGGCGGGGTTTGGCCCGCACCTGCGCAAGCTCGGCTACGGCCGCGGTTGGGGCCGTCCATGGACTTCAGACGAGGACGCTCTGTTGATGCGCGTCTATGCCGACGGAACGAGCCGGACGCCGCTCATAGCGCGGCTCGGCCGTACCACCCACTCGATCAAGTGGCGGGCCGAATACCTTGGTCTGCGCGGTACTCACGCCAATCGGGACGGCTTCCGGAGCGGTCCCGTCTGGACCGAGGGCGACATCGCAACGCTGCGCGAACACTATGGCAAGATGCCGATGACGGATCTCGCCACCAAGATGGGCCGTACCAAGGCCTCCCTCTTCACTCGCGCAAATATCTTGGGATTGGTCCACGGCTACCAACGGCTGTCAATCGGCGTGCAAAAAGGACCCCCTATCGGCGTCCAAAAGGGACCCCCTTCGTCGAGCAGCGTGACGGGTATGGCGGGTGCACCGTTTGCG
>NZ_JBNNOB010000136.1:0-10096 GCF_050274375.1 Sphingomonas sp. NPDC019816 | reverse complement strand
TTTTTTTTTTTTTTTTTTTTTTTTTTTTTTTTTTTTTTTTTTTTGGCTCCGTCACGCCGATCTCGGTGCCCGCGACGCGCGCGGTATAACCCGACAGGAAGTGATACATGGCCTGTTCGGGCGTCAGCTTCGCGATCGGCGGCAAGATGCCATAGGCATCGGCCGTCAGCATCACGATGTTGCGCGGCACGCCCCCCATATTGTCCTTCGACGCATTGGGGATGAAGTCGATCGGGTACGCACCCCGGCTGTTCTCGGCCAGGCTGTTATCGTTCAGGTCCAGCTGGCGCGTGACCGGGTCCATGACCACATTTTCCAGCACGGTGCCGAAGCGCTTGGTCGTCGCGAAGATTTCCGGCTCGGCCTCGGGCGACAGGCGGATCATCTTGGCATAGCAGCCGCCCTCGAAATTGAAGACGGCGGTGTCCGACCAGCCATGCTCGTCGTCGCCGATCAGCGTACGGCTGGCATCGGCCGACAATGTCGTCTTGCCGGTGCCCGACAGGCCGAAGAACACGGCGGTCGACCCGTCCGCGCCCATGTTGGCCGAACAGTGCATCGGCATGACCCCGGTCGTCGGCAGCAGATAGTTGAGCAGGCCGAAGACCGACTTCTTCATCTCGCCGGCATAGCGCGTGCCGCCGATCAGGATGAGCTTCTCGGTCATGTTGACCGCGATCACCGTCGACGAACGGCAGCCATGGCGCGCGGGGTCGGCGCGGAAGCTGGGCAGGTCGATGATCGTGTATTCGGCCGCGAACTTGCGCAGCTCATGCTCCTCGGGGCGGACGAGCATCGTGCGGATGAATAGGTTATGCCAGGCGAACTCAGTCACGACGCGGACGCGGACGCGATGCTCGGGCTGCGAGCCGCCATACAGGTCCTGGACGAACAGGTCTTCCTTCTGGCCGAGCGCGGCGAAGAAATCGGCCTTCAGCGCGGCGAAATCTTCCGGGCTCATCGGCTTGTTCGTCTTGCCCCACCCCACGGTGTCGCGGGTCTCGTCGTCACGGACCATGAACTTGTCCTGCGCCGAACGGCCGGTGTGCTCGCCCGTCTCGACGACCAGCGGACCATCGGCGGACAGCTTGCCCTCGCCGCGCGCCACCGCCGTCTCGATCAACCGCGCGGTGACAAGGTTCCAGTGCAGGGTCGCACGGGTTTCGATCCCCTGCGCCTCAAGGCAGATTTCTGGAATCCGTTCGTTCATCTGAAGCGTCCTCATTCCCCTTGGCACCCGTCGGTCGAGCCGCAGGAAGCCGGTTGTTATCGCACCTGAATACGTATGCGTTGCACCGCCTTCTAGCCGAAACGTTTAACACGTCAAACACTGCAGTATGCGAAGATGGTTGAGCCGTGTCCCGCTTTGGCCTACCTGAGTGATATGGCCGATCGCTCGCCCGCAAAGTCCTCCGCATGACCGCGACGATCGCGTTGGTCGATGACGACCGCAACATCCTGACTTCCGTATCGATCGCACTTCAGGTGGAAGGTTTTCTCACGCGGATCTATGCCGATGGCGAAGCCGCGCTGAAGGCGTTGATCGACAATCCGCCCGACCTGGCGATCTTCGACATCAAGATGCCACGCATGGACGGACTGGAACTGCTCCGCCGCCTGCGTGAGAAGAGCCAGATTCCGGTGATCTTCCTGACCAGCAAGGACGACGAGCTGGACGAGGCGCTTGGCCTCGCGATGGGGGCGGACGACTATATCGCCAAGCCGTTTTCGCAGCGGCTGCTGATCGCACGAATCCGCGCCATCCTTCGTCGCTCCGAAGGCACCGGCCAGACGCCCGGCGCACCGGCGGCCGAGACGCAAGGACCCCTGACCCGTGGTCAGCTGGCCATGGACCCCGCGCGACACAAGGTGACGTGGAAGGGGGAGCCGGTCACGCTGACCGTCACCGAGTTCCTGATCCTGGAAACGCTGGCGCAGCGCCCCGGTATCGTGCGCACCCGCAACCAGTTGATGGATGCCGCCTATCAGGACGACATCTATGTCGACGACCGCACGATCGACAGCCACATCAAGCGCCTGCGCCGGAAGTTCCGCCAGGTAGACCCCGAGTTCGACGCCATCGAGACGCTCTATGGCGCCGGCTACCGATTCTCCGAGGAGTGACGCTCCCGACCTCGCGCTGCGCTGGTCGGGCCAGATTTCGCTGACCCAGCGAATCCTGGCGCTCAACATCTTTGCGTTGCTGTTGTTGGCCGGCGGCTTTTTCTATCTCGATTCGTATCGCACCCGCCTGCTCGACAACCGCGTCGCACAGGCGGTGCGCGAGGTGCGGTTGATCGGCGAGGCGCTTACCTCGGTCCAGCCGACCGAGCGCGACGCCCTGATCGCGCGGTTGGCGCGCGACACCGGGGAGCGATTACGGCTGTACGACGCCAGCGGCCGGATGATCGGCGACAGTCGTGCGCTCGGCGTCCGCAACTTCGTTCTGCGCGACCCCGACAAGCAGGGCCTGGGTCAGGTGATCGCGCGCTTCCTGGATGCCGGTATCGACACCGTCGTCGGTGCCGCGCGCCCGCCCCTATACCGCGAGCGGCGCGGGGGCGCGGAATGGCCCGACGTCTTGGCGGCGCGGCGCGGGATGATCGCCGCGTCGGTCTGGCGGGCGCCCGATCGCACCCCCGTGATCACCGCCGCCGCGCCGCTTCCCGCCGGCGGAGCGATCATGACCACGGAGAATGCGCGCTTCATCACCGAAACGGTTCGGATCGAGCGGTTCCGGCTAAGCGTCCTGCTGGCGCTGGTCGCCCTGATCTCGGTCCTGCTCTCCCTGTTCCTGGCGCGTACCATCGTCCGGCCGCTGCGGCGGCTCGCCCGCGCGGCGGTGCGCGTTCGGCTGGGTCGTGCGCGCGAAGTGGTGGTGCCGCGCCTGCCCGATCGGCGCGACGAGCTGGGGATGCTGGCCCGTGCGTTATCGGACATGAGCCTGGCGCTGCGGGCGCGCATCGACGCGACCGAAGCCTTTGCCGCCGATGTGACGCACGAGCTGAAGAACCCCCTCGCCTCGCTTCGCTCCGCGGTCGACAGTCTGGAGACGATCCGCGATCCCGCGCTTCAGGCACAGCTGCTCGCCATCGTTCGCGACGATGTCCGGCGGCTCGACCGGTTGATCACCGATATTTCCGATGCCTCGCGGCTCGACGCCCAGCTCAGCCGGGCGAAGTTCGATCCGGTCGATCTCCACGCGTTGATCGAGGGGATGATCGCGCAGCGCGAGGCGCGCGGGGTGGAACGCGGCATCCGCCTGCGCTTCGACTCGCCCGAACCGGGCCCCGCCATCGTCTCGGGCGAGGGCGCGCGGTTGGAACGGGTGTTTGAGAACCTCATCGCTAATGCGCTGTCCTTCTCGCCCGATCAGGGGGTCGTCGCGATCAGCCTGGCGCGCGATCATGACGACGCGATCGTACGGGTCGAGGATGAAGGCCCGGGCGTGCCCGAGGATGCGCGCGAGGCGATCTTCCGCCGTTTCCACTCGATCCGGCCAAGCGGCGAGAGCTTCGGGCGTCATTCCGGCCTTGGCCTCGCCATTGCGCGCACCATCGTCGAGGCCCATCAGGGCCGCATTCATGTCGAATCGCGTGAGGACCGCATGAGCGGCGCGCGTTTCGTCGTCAGGTTGCCGCTGGCCCCCGGCCTTTGACGGCGTTGCGGAGCCGCGATCATGCCACCGGCCGAAGCCGAATTGATCCCCGAATTGGTCCATGCGACCTGCGTCACGATTGACGAAGTCGGCATATTGCTGCGTGGGCCATCGGGGGCGGGCAAGTCCGACCTGGCCCTGCGCCTCATCGATCGCGGCGCCATGTTGGTGGGTGATGACTATCTGCACGTCACGGCCGAGGGCGGGACACTCCGGGCCGAAGTCCCCGCCGCCATTGCCGGCCGGATCGAAGTGCGCGGTGTCGGCATCGTCACCATGCCGTATCAATCGCGCGCCATGATCGGCCTCGTCATCGATCTGGGTGAGGGCGAGGATCGCCTGCCCGAACCCGAATCGGTGGTGATCGCGGGCATCAGCTTGCCTTGCTATCGTCTGAACCCCCTCCCCGCCTCGGCCCCGATCAAGGTCGAGCTGATGGTGTCGCACCACAAGGAACGTACGTAATGGATCGCAAACGGATCTTGCTGGTCACCGGCATGTCGGGCGCCGGCACCTCCACGACACTCAAGACGCTGGAGGATCTGGGTTGGGAGTTGGTCGACAATCTCCCGCTGTTCCTCCTCGACAGTCTATTGGAGGCGCCCCCACCCGCCGGCATGGAGGACAGGAACCGCCCGCTGGCGATCAGCCTGGGCGTGCGTACCCGCGACTTCGATCCCGAGAAGATCATCGCGCGTGTCCGCCGGTTGAAGGACAGCCCCCGCCTCGCCATCGAAACGCTGTTCCTCAATTGCGGCGGCGAGGAGCTGAAGCGCCGCTATGCCGAAACCCGGCATCGTCATCCGCTGGCGCTCGACCGTGCGGCGGATGACGGCATCGCGCATGAGCGCGCGCTGCTCGCTCCCTTGCGCGACATGGCCGACCGACTGCTCGACACCACCAACATGACCAGCAACGATCTGGGCCAGTGGGTGCGTGCCAATTACGCGGTCGAAGGGTTGAGCGAGCCCGTACTGACCGTCATGTCGTTCGGCTTCTCGCGCGGATTGCCGCGCAACGCCGACCTCGTCTTCGACATGCGCTTCCTGCGCAATCCGCATTGGTCCGCCGAGCTTCGCCCCGGCACCGGGCTGGATCAGGGCGTGGTCGACTATATCCGCCGCGACCCCGCCTATGAGACGGTGCTGGGCCAACTAGAAACGCTGATCGACACCGTCGTGCCGCGCTACATCGAGTCGGGTAAATCCTACATCACCATCGCGATCGGCTGTACCGGAGGGAGACATCGGTCGGTCCATGTCGCCGATCGGATCGCGCGACGGTTGCGCCAAAACGGTTTTTCCCCCACGGTGGTGCATCGTGATTTGAGCGCCGTGCCGAAAGACTCCCTGGAAGCCAGGCCGGCCAAGCAATGATGGATATGCGTGTCTGACATGATCGGTCTGGTTCTGGTGACCCACGGGCGGCTCGCCGATGAGTTCGTGACCGCGATGGTGCATGTGGTCGGCCCCCAGGAGCGGATCGCGACCATCGCGATCGGCCCGGAGGACGACATGGAGGAACGGCGCGCCGACATCGCCGCCGCGATCGGCGCGGTGGATGCCGGACGCGGGGTGATCGTCCTGACCGACCTGTTCGGCGGTACCCCCTCGAACCTCGCCATCTCTCTGATGGAGCGCGGGCGGGTCGAGGTGATCGCGGGCATGAATCTGCCCATGCTCATCCGCTTGGGATCGGCGCGCAAGTCGATGCAGGTCGTCGATGCCGTCGCCGCCGCGCGTGAGGCCGGGCGCAAATATATCTCGGTCGCCTCCGAAGTGCTGGGCGAGGCCGCCGCATGAGCGAACAGTCGCGCACCGTCCTCATCACCAACCGCCGCGGCCTGCACGCGCGCGCCAGCGCCAAGTTCGTGACGCTGGCCTCCACTCAGCCTTGCGAGGTGCGGGTGGGCAAGGACGGCAGCACGGTGACCGGCACCTCGATCATGGGGTTGATGATGTTGGGCGCGGCGATGGGCGACACCATCACGATCAGCGCGGCCGGTGACGGCGCCGACGAAACGGTCGCGGCGCTGGCCGCGCTGGTGGAAGCGAAGTTCGGCGAAGACTGATATGCCCCGCGAGATTACCGCTTATTCCAACCCGCTGATCAAGTGGGTCCGCGACTTGCGCGACAAGCGCCACCGCAAGCAGGCCCGCCAGTTCCTGGCCGAGGGCCTGCGCATTCTGACCGAAGCCAAGGAGACGGGGCGGCTGCCGACCCTGTTGTTCTTCGCCAAGCCATCGGCCGACCATCCGCTGGTCCGCCAGCTGGTCCGCGCGGTCGAGCTGGCCGGGGGCGAGGCGATCGAGACGACGCCCGACATCCTGTCCAAGCTGTCGGGCAAGGACAATCCGCAGGCCGTGGTCGGCGTGTTCGAGGAACTGGGCACGACGCTCAACATGCTCGATCGGGCGTCGTCGGGTATCTGGCTGGTGGCCGAACGCCTGCGCGATCCCGGCAATCTGGGCACCATCCTGCGCACCGGCGATGCGGTCGGCGCGGGCGGGCTGATCCTGGTCGGCGAGTGCGTCGATCCGTTTTCCGTCGAGGCGGTCCGCGCCAGCATGGGAGCGCTGTTCACCGTGCCGATCGTGAAGACCGAATGGCAGCCTTTTCTCGACTGGCTGCGGCAGGGGCCGGGGCAATTGGTTGGTCTTAGCCTCGACACCGAGACGGATTATCGCTCCGCCGATTATGCCGCGCCGACCTTCCTGCTGACGGGCAATGAGGCACAAGGCATGCCGGCGGATTACGCCGAGGCCTGTGACGTGTTGGTGAAGATCCCCATGCTGGGCAAGGCCGACAGTCTCAATGCCGCCGTCGCGACGGCGGTCATGGCCTATGAGGTACTGGCGCAACAGGGCGGCGGCACGAAAGCGGGCTGAACCCCAAGCACCCCTACTCCGTTCAGTCGGAGCGCAGTCGAAGGCCAAGGGGTGAACTTTGCCAACGGGCACGCTCTTGCACTTCGACTTCGCTAAGTGCGAACGGACGAGGGTTGCCGGGTTCTGAAATGCTACCCCGGGGTCATCAGCCTCAATGCCACCGTCATCTCGTCGATCATAGTCTATGACGTGCTGACGCAACGCCGAGACGCGAACTGAACCCAAAGCTCCCCACCCCCGTTCAGCCTGAGCGAAGTCGAAGGCCATGGGATGAATGTTGCCGACAGGTACGCCCGTGCACTTCGACTTCGCTCAGTGCAAACGGAGGGGGCGCCCTGAAATGTCACCCTCTTGCCGACCAAGCCCTTCAGTCGCTCGGCCGGCATCCCAAAGCCTCAGGACGCCTCAGCGCCGTCTCCAGCCTCGGTCAGCTCCGCCACCGGCATCAGCTTGGTCAAGGGCCGGACCGCCTGTTCCCCGATCGGCGGCGAGTCGATCGCCTTGCCGCCGGTGTCGATGTTCAGCGCCTCGAACCGCCGTGCGCTGGTCAGCACCTGGCTCTCCAGGCTGCCGACAAAGGCGTTGTACGCCGTCATCGCGGTATCAAGATTCTTGCCCAGCTTCGACACATGTCCGCCCATGACCGCCAGTCGCGCGTAAAGCTCCTTGCCGAGCGCACCGATCTGCCGAGCCTCCTGCGCCAGCTTCTCCTGCCGCCACACCGCTGCGACCGTCCGCGCGATCGCGATCAGGTTCGTCGGCGTCGCAAGCAGCACGCGCTTGTCGAACGCGAAGTCCCATAGCGTCGGGTCATGCTCGAGCGCCGCCGACAGGAAATGCTCGCCCGGCACGAACATGATGACATAGTCGGGCGCGTCGTCGAACTGGTTCCAATAGCTCTTGTTGCCCAGCCCGTTGACGTGCGCGCGCATCGCGGCGGCATGACGCGACAGGCCGGCCAGCCGCTCGACCTCGTCCACCGCGCCGAACGCATCCTGATAGTCGTTGAGCGACACCTTGGCGTCGATGACCAGCGCCTTGCCGCCGGGCACCCGCACGATCGCATCGGGGCGAAGCCGTCCGCCCTCGCCGTCCGCCACGCTGACCTCGGTCTGGAAATCGGCATGTTCGGACAGGCCACAGCTTTCCAGCACGTTACGCAGCTGCTGCTCGCCCCAGCGCCCGCGTGCCTTGGGGGCGTTGCGCAACGCGTTGACCAGCTTGGCCGCCTCGCCCGAGACTCGCTCCTGCCCGATCCGCATCGCCTCGATCTGACCCTTCAGCTCGCCAAAGGCATCGCGGCGCTCGTCTTCGACCTTGCGCACACCCTCTTCATAGCGTTGCAGCCGCTGGTGAACCGGATCGAGCAGCGCCTTGAGCGTCTGCCCCGACGCTTCCTCCGACTGGCGAAAGCGTGCCTCGGCCCGCTCCAGAAACTGGCGTTGCGCGACTTCGAGCGCGCGCGCCGCCGCCTCGCCGAACTGGGTGTTGATCTGCTCGCGCGCCTGCCCCAGCGCCTCCAGCGTCTGGGCATAGGCCGTCTCGCGCTCCTGCGACCGCGCGCGCAACTCGGCGAGTTCGCGCAAGGCCGCGTTGCGCTCCGCCTCGACCGCGTCCCGCGCGGCGCGGATCATGTCGAGATCGGCCGCCCGCCCGCGCAATTCGGCCAGCGCCTGTAGCGCATCGCTTCGTTCGCGCTCGGCGGTATCGCGCGCCGTCCGCAGCGGCTGCACTTCGGCCGCCTGCCCCTTGGCGGTGGCCAGTTCGGCCGCCAGACCATCGGCCTTGCGGCGTGCGACCAGCCAGCCGGCCAGTCCCCCCAGCACCAGCGCCAACAGCGCAACGGCGATCAATTCGGGCATCATTTCAACCTGTCAGAATATAGCAACAGGTCGGAACATAGATCGAACGGCCCCGTACTAACAGACCCATTCGTGGGGGAAACGTCAGCCCTTGCGGATCTTGTTGAGCTTGCGCATCAGCATGTCGCGCTTCAGCCGGCTGACATGGTCGATGAACAGCACGCCGTTCAGATGGTCGATCTCATGCTGCATGCAGGTGGCGAGCAGACCGTCCAGCTCGGCCTCATGCGCCTCGCCCTTTTCGTCCAGCCACTTGACCCGGCAGGTCGCCGGCCGCTTCACCTCGGCATATTGCTCGGGGATCGACAGGCAGCCTTCGTTATAGGTCGACAGCTCGTCGCTGACCGACAGGATTTCCGGGTTGATATAGGCCTTCGGGTTCTTGACCGGCTTGCCATCCTCGTCCTCTTCCTCCTGAAGGTCGATGACCAGCACCCGCTTGTCGATGCCGACCTGGATCGCGGCCAGGCCGATGCCATGGGCGTCGTACATCGTGTCGATCATGTCGGTGACGAGCTGACGGACGGAATCGTCCACCGCCTCGACCGGCTTGGAGACGAGACGCAGACGGGGGTCGGGAACTTCGACGATCGGAAGAATGGCCATGGCCGTGTCGCTACGGCGCGAGGGCAAAAGCGTCAAGCCGGGCGTCAGACCACCGGTCGCCGCGCCCGCAGCGCCTGAGCCAGCGTCCCCTCGTCCAGATAGTCGAGTTCGCCCCCGACCGGCAGGCCATGCGCGAGTTGCGTCACGCGAACCGGAAAACGCTCGATCCGCTCGGCGATGTAATGGGCGGTGGTCTGCCCCTCCAGCGTGGCGTTCATCGCGAGCACGATCTCGCCGATGCCGCCCTGTTCGATCCGCCGCACCAGCGCATCGATCGCCAGATCCTCCGGGCGGATGCCCTCCAACGCGGAAAGCCGGCCGCCCAGCACATGGAAGCGCCCCGGGAACAGCCGTGACCGCTCCAGCGCCCAAAGGTCGGCCACTTCCTCGACCACGCATAGCGCGGCGGGATCGCGGCGGGGATCGGCACAGATGGCGCAAGGGTTGGCCGTGTCGATATTGCCGCAGGTCGAACAGGTCTCCAGCCGCTCCTCGACCGCGACCAGCGCAGAGAGCAGCGGGGCGAGCGCCGCCTCCCGCTTCTTGAGCAGGTGAAGAACCGCGCGCCGGGCCGATCGGGGCCCTAGGCCGGGAATACGCGCGAGCGCCTGGGTCAGCGCCTCGATCTCGGGGGATGCCATCAGGAACAGATAGGGGGTTGCGCGCCGTCCCGCCAGCGCAGAGAGGCTTCCGCCATGCGGATCATCTTCATGGGCACGCCGGGCTTTGCCGTCCCGGTTCTGGAGGCGCTGGCCGAGGCCGGGCATGACATCGTCGCAAGCTATAGCCAGCCGCCGCGTCCCGGCGGGCGGCGGGGGCGGCAACTGGTCGCCTCGCCGGTGCACCAGGCGGCGGAGAGACGTGGCATCCCGGTCTTCACGCCCGTATCGTTGCGCGGGGCCGAGGAACAGGCGACGTTCGCCGCGCACGACGCCGATGTCGCGGTCGTCGCGGCTTACGGCCTGATCCTGCCGCAGGTCATTTTGGATGCGCCTCGGCTCGGCTGCCTGAACGTCCATGGCTCGCTGTTGCCGCGCTGGGGAGGCGGAGGCCCCCTCTAACTCCAAACCACTACCCGCATC
>NZ_JBNNOB010000135.1:0-10103 GCF_050274375.1 Sphingomonas sp. NPDC019816 | reverse complement strand
GGCGACCGTTTCCTTGGATAACTCCCCTCCCGCAGGCGGGAGGGGTTGGGGGAGGGGAGTCCCTATCGGCGCGTCACTACGCCGCTGGGACTCCCCCGACAATCACTCGCCGAACACCCGCGCGAAGATCGTGTCGACATTCTTATAGTGATAATCGAGGTCGAAGCGCGCCTCGATCTCTTGCGGAGACAGCGCCGCCGTCACATCCGCATCGGCCTTGAGCAGCTCCATCAGCGACAGCTCGCCGTCCGACTCCCACACCTTCATCGCGTTGCGCTGGACGAGGCGATAGCTGTCCTCGCGGCTCACGCCCGCCTGGGTCAGCGCCAGCAGCACGCGCTGCGAGTGGACGAGGCCGCCCATCTTGTTGAGGTTCTTCTCCATCCGCGCGGGATAGACGACCAGCTTGTCGATCACGGTCGTCAGGCGGGCAAGCGCGAAGTCGAGGGTGATAGTCGCGTCGGGGCCGATATAGCGCTCGACCGAGGAGTGGCTGATGTCGCGCTCATGCCACAGCGCGACATTCTCCAGCGCAGGGGTGACGTAACCGCGCACCATGCGGGCGAGACCCGTCAGGTTCTCGGTCAGCACCGGGTTGCGCTTGTGCGGCATCGCCGACGAGCCCTTCTGGCCGGGCGAGAAATATTCCTCGGCTTCCAGAACCTCGGTGCGCTGCAGGTGGCGGACCTCGGTCGCGAGACGCTCGATCGAGCTGGCGATGACGCCGAGCGTGGCGAAGAACATCGCGTGGCGGTCACGCGGGATGACCTGGGTCGAGACGGGCTCGACGGTCAGCCCCATCTTTTCGGCGACATGGGCCTCGACGCTGGGGTCGATATTGGCGAAGGTGCCGACCGCGCCCGAGATGGCGCAGGTGGCGATGTCGGCGCGCGCGGCGACCAGGCGGGCGCGGTTGCGGTCGAACTCGGCATAGGCTTGCGCCAGCTTCAGGCCGAAGGTGACCGGCTCGGCATGGATGCCGTGGCTGCGGCCGATGGTTGGGGTCAGCTTGTGCTCATAGGCACGGCGCTTGATCACGGCGAGCAGCGCGTCGAGATCCTCGATCAGGATGTCGGAGGCGCGCGCCAGCTGCACCGCCAGACAGGTGTCGAGCACGTCGGACGAGGTCATGCCCTGGTGCAGGAAGCGCGCTTCCGGCCCGGTCCGCTCGGCGACATGGGTCAGGAAGGCGATGACGTCGTGCTTGGTCTCGGCCTCGATCGAATCGATCCGGTCGATGTCGAAGTCGCCGGCGGCCTTGTCGGCTTCCCAGATGCGCGCGGCGGCTTCCTTCGGCACCACGCCCAGCTCGGCAAGCGCGTCGGTGGCGTGCGCCTCGATCTCGAACCAGATGCGGAAACGGGTCTGCGGGTCCCAGATCCGGGTCATGGGGGCACGGGAATAGCGCGGGATCATCGAGAACACCTTTTTAGGTCGTGGAAACGGCACGGCTCACCGCCGTCTTCCTCTCGGAATCGCGGTGTATCGTGCCGTTAGCAGGGACGAGCCGAGCCTTCAAACCCGGCCCGCCTTTTCCTATATGGTAAAATGCAGATTGGGAACGTATCTCTAACGACGAAGATCGCGTCCCTGGTCTTCATAGTCATCGTTCGACCAGAGTAAGGGAGAGACGAGATGATGAAATATGCTTTTCTTGCCGGTGCCATGATGGTGTCTGCCCCGGTACTTGCGCAGACCACGACCGCACCCGCCCAGACCACGCCGGCGGCGCCGCAATCGGCACCCGCAACCATGGCGGAGCCGGCGCAAGCCGCGGCACCGGCGGCTGATCCCGCCGCACCGGCACAGGCGGCGCCCGAAGGCCAGGTGCAGGCGACCGGCAGCCAGATCGCGCAGGTCGTCGACACGCAGTTCCCGACTTATGACAAGGACGGCGACGGGCAGTTGAGCAAGGCCGAGTTCACCCAGTGGATGGTCGCGCTGAAGTCGCAGAGCGATCCATCGACTAAGGCGGATGCGCCCGCCACCAAGAAGTGGGTCGGCACCGCCTTCGCCCAGGCTGACACCGACAAGAGCAAGAAGGTGTCGAAGGACGAACTGACCGGCTTTCTAAGCCAGGGTCAGGGCTGATCGACACGGGCTTACAGGAACGTCCCTCCGTTCCAAGCCATCCCTGAGCGGGGATAAGCGGGGCCGCCGGACCGATGGTTCGGCGGCCCTTTGCCTGTCCAGGGAGCGCTCAAGGGACGCCGTGAAACGGGCACGAAAAAAGGGCAGGGGCGTTGCCGCCACCTGCCCTTCTTTTCGTTCGCTGACCCCCAGGGGAAAGCGAGGCCGGATCAGGCCTCTTCCGAACCTTCGGTCGGGGCGTCGGCCGCCTCATCCGCAGCGGTCGGGACCGTCGGCGGGACGATGGTGGCGATCGCGAAGTCGCGATCGTCGATGGCGGGCTCGGCGCCCTTGGGCAGCTTCACGTCCGAGATGTGGATCGAATCGCCCACCGCACGACCCTTCAGCGAGATGCTGATCTCGGTCGGGATGTTGGCGGCGTCGACCACCAGCTCGATCTCGTGGCGGGTGACGTTCAGGACGCCGCCCTGCTTGATGCCGCTCTGGTCTTCGTCGGTGAACACGACGGGCACGGCGACCGTGACGGTCTCATGCTCGCCGATGCGCAGGAAGTCGACGTGCAGCGGGCGGTCGGTGACCGGATGGAACGCGACGTCCTTCGCCAGCGTGCGCTGGCCGTCCACCATGATGACCGAGGTGAAGAAATGACCGGTCATCAGCGCCTTGACGAGGGCCTTCTCTTCGAGATGGATCGACGCGGCGGCCTGGTTGCGGCCATAGATCACGGCGGGGACGCGGCCTTCACGACGCAGCGAACGGGAGGCTCCCTTGCCAACCTGATCGCGCGTCTCGGCGGCGAGCGTAAGGGTGTCGCTCATTCCAGTAACTCCGAAACAAAATGGATATAGGCTTCCGACCACGCCTCCAGGGATGACCATGACCGGAAGCGGCGGCGCATAGCGGCAAAGGGCGTGAAAGGCAAGGCACGGCGCTGCCGCGTTCCTTTCAGAGCCCTTCCATGACGATCCCATGGCTGCCGAGACATGGTCCCGCCTTAGCCTCAGACCGTCGCGATGATGTTCGCCGTGCTTTGACGCAGGGTGATGTCGCACCCGGGCGGCAACTGGCGGAGTTCTCCATCGAACAATGCCGGGATAGCGCGGCGTCCGGCAAGACGAAAGCCGGTGCTTCGCGCACGGGTCACGCCTTGGGCACGCGTCCAGTCGTCGGACAGCGCCATCCGGCCGAGATCGAACAGTTTTCGCCATGTCCGTGCATCGACCGCTGCGACATCGAGCCGGTCGCCGTGCGGCGTGACGAACACCGCCTGATAACGTCGTGGCAGCGCCGGCACGCCCGCCAGCTTGAGGCCGGTGCCGAAGCTGCGCCGCCATGCCAGCCGGACGGCCAGGAGCAGCCGCCCGATCCGCCCGTCGCGCACCGCCTCGCGCGCCGCCGCCCAGCGCGTGGCGGGGCCGAGGATCAGGCCGGCATAGGCGTGATGTCCATCGGCTTCGGCGAAGGGAAGCGAGACCCGGCGCGGCGGTCGGTCGGCCAGCCGCCGCAGGATGGCCAGAGCATCGCGCTCGCCATGCAGCGTCCTGGCGAGCAGGTTCATCGTGCCGCCGGGTAGGATCAGGATCGCGCCGTCCCATGCGTCGAGCGCGGTCAGCACGGTATTGACCGTTCCGTCGCCTGCATAGACGACCATCCATTCCACGCCGGCGCGCGCCAGGGCGTCGGGGGAGGGCAGGTGGTCGTCGGGAAAACCGGTTCGGCCGGCCATGTCATGGTTCATAACGGACAGCGTGTCGCGAATGTCCGCCGCAACCGTCTCGGCGGTCGAGCCCGATCGCGCATTGGTGACGAACCAGTAACGCCGCATCGCCCATCCCTTCGGAAACGTCAGGCGATGACCAAACCGCATATGCGCGTCACCCTGATGACGCGGCAACGCCGCCCACCCGTGATGCGGGTGGGCGGCGTCGTGATGGGGGATCAATATTGGATGCGCTGTGCGGTGATGCCCTGCTTGGCGAGCTGGGCCTGGACGCTGTCGGCACCGGCCAGATGGCCCGCGCCCACCGCCATGAAGACGGTGCCGGGTTTGGCCATCCGTTCCTTGATCCACGTCGCCCAGCGGGCGTTGCGGTCGGTCAGCAGCGTCTTGGCGACCTCGGGCGAGTCCTTCAGGCTGTCGTTCATGTCGCGGGCCAGCGCGTCGGGATCGCCATGCGCCCATTCGTCGACCATCTTGGCCATTTCCTCGCCCGCCTTGGGCAGTTCGTCGACGGTCGAGGTCAGGAACTGGATCTGCGCCTGTTGCGACAGGCCGTTGAAATAGCCGATCTGCTGCTCGGCGGTCTCCAGCCCGGCGACGGGCTTGTTCGCCGCCTTGGCCGCATCGGCCAGCACGGTTTCGGGGCCGTTCTTGGGATCGTAGCCCAGCTTCTGGATCGGCGCGAGCGACAGGGTTACCGCCGCGAGCCACGGCTTCATCTTGTCGAATGCCGGGGCGGGCAAGCCCGCATCGGTCATCGCCTTCAGATAGGTGCCACGCTTGTCGGCGGGCAGCTGCTCGGTCAGGGTCGGGCCGGTGGTGACGATGCCGTTCTTGAACACGATCTGCTGCATCGTCGCCTGATCGGGCTGCACCATTTCCAGGACCAGCTGGTCGGACTTGTCGAAGGCGGTTTTCACCGCCTCGTCGAACCAGGACAGGCCGGGTTTCAGCACATGGATGGTGCCGAACAGATAGATGGTGGTGTCGGCATCCTTGACCATCCAGAGCGCGGGGTCGGCGTCATTGGGGTTCTGCGCGGGCTTGCTCTGTGCGCAGGCGGGCAGCGCCAGCATCAGCGCGAGCGAGGTGAGGGCGGTCTTCATGATCGTCTTCATGGGATCGGACTTTCGGAAAAGGAAGGGGAAGGGGGCGGATCAGGCGTATTTGCGCCACAGCCAGACCAAGCCGCCTACGCCAAGCATCGCGCCATACACCCATTCGATCTGTACCGGGGACAGCGCGCCGCCGCGCCACAGGAACCACCAGACGGGCACGCCCAGCCCAACCGTGTAGAAGCTGGCGACGGCGCCGTCGCGGTACGCCTGACGCTCATGCTCGTCGACGACCTGGTGCCAGCGCCACGAAATGACGGGTATGACCACGCCCCAGATCAGCGCCATCAGCACGGCGAACCACAGCGGCAGCGGCGAGGACCATAGGTCCGGTCGGGCAGCGGCGCCCGGCGGCTGTTGCAGCACGATCAGCGCGGTCGACAGCCCGGCGATCCCACCGACGGCGCCGGAGATCGCCAGCAGGCGGTGGTTGGCACGCTCGCTCGGTCCCTTGGCAATGCGCGAAGAATTGGTGGTCATGGTCGCACCTCGATGGAAAGATGGACGGAAAGGGTTGGCACCCGCACGCCATGGGCGGCGGTAGCGGCCTGGATATCGGGGCGGAGCGTATCGAGCGTGATCTCGCCCACGCGACCGGCCCCCCAGCCGAGCAGCGACAGCGCGATGCCGCTCCCGATGACCGCGCGGGTCAGGTGGCGGCTCATGACCGCACTCGCCGGATGAAATAGGAGGCCAAGCCGATCAGGATCGCGATACCCCAACTGGAGTTTTCGAAATCCGCCTGATGCATCTGCGCGCCGATGATCGCCATCATCGGGTGCAGGATGAAGCTCGCCAGTCCGATCACGGCCCATGTCTCGATCGCCAGCCGCCGCTGCATCTCGTCGGTCTCGCGCCAGTTGCGCCACGTTACGATGCCCCCGACGATCAGGATGACGACCGCTGTGATCTGGGCCAGTGGCCGTGGTGCGGATGCACGGGGAAGGTGGAACAACCCGTCGATAAACCCTTCCAAGAACGGAAGGCCGACCATCAGCGCGACGGCCACGGCGACCAGCACAATCCGCCGCTGCTTCCGGCGTGCCGCGCGCGCCGCCTCGCGGCTCTCGCCCCAGCGGGCGTCACCTTCACTCACCATGATGCTCGTCATCGAAAATCTCCTCGATGGGCAGTTCGAACAGCCGTCCGATGCGGAAGGCGAGCGGCAGCGAGGGGTCGTATTTCCCCGTCTCGATGGCGTTGACGGCCTGGCGCGACACATCCAGCCGCCCGGCGAGTTCCGCCTGGCTCCAGTTGCGTTCGGCGCGCAGCACCTTGAGGCGATTTTTCATGTCCACCTCCTCTTGCATGGCCAACCTCCCTTTGTCACCCATGCATGACGTAATGTCAGGTGACCATGACAAGGTGACAGCGAGTCGCGACACTGTCAACAAGACCTGACAAAATATCATGCGTGGCTGACTTTGTGTTGATGTGCGTGGCCGCGCTTGCCTTGACCGCGTGAAGGCCATCCGCCAAAGCCTCCGCCCATTATGCAGACCCGAAACGGCTCCCCGGAAGGTCCACTTTCCTTCCAGCGCATGATCCTCACCCTCCATGACTATTGGAGCGAGCGGGGATGCGTGATCCTGCAACCTTATGACATGGAGATGGGGGCGGGCACCTTTCACCCCGCGACCACCTTGCGCGCGCTGGGGCCGGATTCGTGGAACGCCGCCTTCGTCCAGCCGTGCCGTCGCCCGACCGACGGCCGCTATGGCGAGAACCCCAACCGGCTTCAGCATTATTACCAGTATCAGGTGATCCTGAAGCCCTCGCCCGCCGACCTGCAAGACCTGTATCTGGGCAGCCTGGCGGCGATCGGCGTCGACATGACCAAGCACGACATCCGCTTCGTCGAGGACGATTGGGAAAGCCCGACGCTGGGTGCCTGGGGCCTGGGCTGGGAAGTCTGGTGTGACGGCATGGAGGTGACCCAGTTCACCTATTTCCAGCAGATGGGCGGATACGACATGAAGCCGGTCGCGGGCGAGCTGACCTACGGCCTCGAGCGCCTCGCCATGTATATCCAGGACGTCGACAATGTGTACGACTTGGCGTTCAACGATGCGGGCGTGAGCTACGGCGACGTGTTTCTCGAGAATGAGAAGCAGATGTCGACCTGGAACTTCGAGATCGCCGACACCGACACGCTGTTCGATGCCTTCAAA
The DNA here is from genome assembly GCF_050274375.1 of Sphingomonas sp. NPDC019816. Classification (NCBI taxonomy): domain Bacteria; kingdom Pseudomonadati; phylum Pseudomonadota; class Alphaproteobacteria; order Sphingomonadales; family Sphingomonadaceae; genus Sphingomonas; species Sphingomonas sp. NPDC019816. The sequence continues at coordinate 3,006 of NZ_JBNNOB010000135.1, read as the reverse complement.
AAGGCGGCGGCCGAGTGCGAGCGCTGCCTGGAGGCCAAGCTGCCCATCCCCGCCTATGAACAGGCGATCAAGGCCAGCCACACCTTCAACCTGCTGCAGGCGCGCGGCGTAATCTCGGTGGCGGAGCGCCAAGCCTATATGGGCCGCGTCCGCGATCTGGCGAAGGGCGCATGCGGCGCCTGGATGGACAAGAACGGCTGGGCCGCGTGATGACCGATTTTCTACTCGAACTCCGCTCCGAAGAAATCCCCGCCCGGATGCAGGCGGGTGCGCGCGAGAACCTCGCCAAGCTCTTAACCGCCGAACTCGCCAAGGCCGGGCTGTCGGCGGGTGAGATCGCCACCTATGCCGGGCCGCGCCGTCTGGCGCTGATCGCGCGCGGGCTTCCGTCCGCGACCGAGGCGGTGTCCGAGGAAGTGAAGGGGCCGCGCGCGTCGGCGCCGCCGCAGGCGCTGGAGGGCTTCCTTCGCAAGACCGGGCTGACCCGCGAGCAACTGACCGAGCGTGACGGCGTGCTCTTCGCGATTACCGAAAAGCCCGGCCGCGCGACCGCTGAGGTGCTGGCCGAGGCGATCCCCGCGATCGTTCGCGCCTTCCCCTGGCCCAAGTCGATGCGCTGGGGTGCGGAGTCCGCTTCGACCGAGTCGATGCGCTGGGTCCGCCCGCTGCACGCCATCGTCGCGCTGTTCGGCGGTGAGGTCGTGCCGTTCGAAATCGCCGCGATCACCAGCGGCAACGTCACGCGCGGCCACCGCTTCCATGCGCCTGCTGAGATCGTGCTGACTGGCGCGGACACATATGTCGAGCAGTTGCGCGCCGCCAAGGTGCTGGTCGATCAGGACGAGCGCGCCGCGATCATCCGTGCGCGTGCCTCCGCGCTCGCTGCCGAGGCCGGGCTGGAGCTGGTCGAGGACGAGGGACTGGTCGCCGAGAATGCCGGGCTGACCGAATGGCCGGTGCCGCTGCTCGGCCGCTTCGACGAAGCCTATCTCGACGTGCCCCCCGAAGTCATCCAGCTGACCGCACGGGTGAACCAGAAGTACTTTGTCTGTCGCTCCGCCGACGGCAAGCTGGCGAACGCCTTCGTCTGCACCGCCAATATCGAGGCGAGCGACGGCGGCGCGAAGATCGTCGAAGGCAATGGCAAGGTGCTCGCCGCCCGCCTGTCCGACGCGCGCTTCTTCTATGAGACGGACCTGAAGACCAAGCTCGACGATCTGCGGCCTAAGCTGGAAAAGATCGTCTTCCACGAAAAGCTCGGCACCGTTGCCGACAAGGTCGAGCGGGTGGCCAAGCTCGCCCGCTGGCTGGTCGAAGAGGGGATCGTCACCGAATCCCCCTCCCGCAGGCGGGAGGGGCTAGGGGAGGGCAATGCCCCGAGCGACGTCGCTGGTGGAGAGGTCCCCCCCCCATCCCCCCCCGTTTACGGGGGGGGCGAGCTTGCCGATCTGGCCGAACGCGCCGCGTACCTGGCGAAGGCCGATCTCGTCACCGGCATGGTCGGCGAATTCCCGGAATTGCAGGGGCTGATGGGTGGTTACTACGCCGCCGCACAGGGCGAAGACCCGCGCGTGGCCGAGGCGGTTCGCGATCACTACAAGCCGGTCGGGCAGGGGGATGACGTTCCCACCGCGCCGGTGACGGTGGCCGTAGCGCTCGCGGATAAGTTGGATACGCTTGTATCGTTCTTTGGAATCGATGAGCGGCCAACCGGGTCTAAGGACCCCTTCGCTTTGCGTCGTGCCGCCCTCGGCTTGATAGGTCTGATACTCGATAATTCGCTGCGTTGTTCTGACCATGATTTGTTTTATCAAGCGGTAGGCAATTCTGAGGTCGACATCGGCACAGTCGTTGCAGGTGGCTATTTCCACGATTTTGTTATCGATCGTCTTAAGGTTCAGCAGCGCAGCAACGGCGTTCGGCACGATGTGATCGATGCGGTGGTTCTGCCTGGTAGCGAAAGCGAGTTTGGAGGAGAACGAGACCTCGTCCGCCTGCTCGCCCGCGTCCGTGCGCTGCAAGCCTTCGTCACCACCGACGACGGCACCAACCTGCTCGCCGGGTACAAGCGCGCCGCGAACATCCTGAAGAAGGAAGGCGTCGAGGGCGACCAGAGCTGGACCGCACCGACCTATACGCTCGAACCCGCCGAGGCCGATCTGATCGCCGCACTCGATGCGGCCGAGCCCAAGGCGGCGCAAGCGGTGCAGGCCGAGGATTTCGAGGCCGCCATGGCCGCGCTCGCCTCGCTGCGCGCGCCGATCGACCGCTTCTTCGACGATGTGACCGTCAACGACGCCGATCCGGCCAAGCGGACCGCGCGCCTCGCGTTGCTCGCGCGTGTCCGGGCTGCCGTTCATACGGTGGCGGACTTCTCGCGGATCGAGGGATGACGTGAGCCGGATCGGGAGACGGGGCGATACGTTCCTGTCTTCCCCTCCGGCAATATCGCCTTATGTACACCGACGCCTGTGTCCCCAGGGCGTCGGACGTGACGACCAGTAAAGGATCGAACCGATGACCTATGTGTACCGTTTCGGCGGCGGCGTTTCGGACGGCGGCAAGGGGGACAAGAATCTGCTTGGCGGTAAGGGCGCGAACCTGGCCGAGATGGCCTCGATCGGGCTGCCGGTGCCGCCGGGCTTCACCATCTCGACCGCGATGTGCACCCGCTATTATGAGGATGGCGAGCAGTTTCCGCAGGAACTGCGCGACGAGGTCGCGGACGGTATCGCGCATATCGAGGCGGTGACCGAGAAGCGCTTCGGCGACCCGGAAAATCCGCTGCTGGTCTCGGTTCGCTCGGGCGCGCGCGTGTCGATGCCGGGCATGATGGACACGGTGCTGAACCTCGGCCTCAACGACCAGACGGTCGAGGGGCTGGCGAAGAAGGCGGGCGACGAGCGTTTCGCCTGGGACAGCTATCGCCGCTTCATCCAGATGTATGCCGATGTCGTCCTGGAGCTGGATCACGGGGCTTTCGAGGAAGCGCTGGAGATCGCCAAG
>NZ_JBNNOB010000134.1:0-10163 GCF_050274375.1 Sphingomonas sp. NPDC019816 | reverse complement strand
GCCCTGCCGAAATCCCCCTCGACACTATGTTCGAGCTGTTGTTCCTGCCCAGATGACTCATCTTGGTGCCGGTATCGGCCTGCTGGCGATTGTTCGTCACTGCGACCGAGTAGAACTCGCCGACCGATCCGTCGCCCGCCAGCACGCAGCTCGGGTATTTCCACGTCACCGCCGAGCCGGTTTCGACCTGGGTCCACGACACCTTGCTGTTCTTGCCCTGGCACAGCGCACGCTTCGTGACGAAGTTATAGATGCCGCCGACGCCATTCTCGTCGCCCGGATACCAGTTCTGGACCGTCGAATATTTGATCTCGGCATCGTCCAGCGCGACCAGCTCGACGACCGCCGCGTGCAGCTGGTTCTCGTCGCGCATCGGCGCGGTGCAGCCTTCGAGATAGGAGACGTACGCCCCCTTGTCCGCGACGATCAGCGTGCGCTCGAACTGGCCGGTATTCTCGGCGTTGATGCGGAAATAGGTCGACAACTCCATCGGGCAGCGGACGCCCTCGGGAATGTAGACGAAGGTCCCGTCCGAAAAGACCGCCGAGTTGAGCGTCGCGAAATAGTTATCGCGCTGCGGCACGACCTTGCCCAGCCACTTGCGGACGAGATCGGGATATTCCTTGATCGCCTCGGAGATCGAACGGAAGATCACCCCCGCCGCTTCCAGTTCCTTGCGGAAGGTCGTCGCGACCGAGACGCTGTCGAACACCGCGTCGACCGCGACCTTGCGCGCACCCTCAACGCCCGCCAGCACTTCCTGCTCGGCGATCGGGATGCCCAGCTTTTCGTAGGTGCGGCGGATTTCGGGATCAAGCTCGTCCAGCGACGCGATCGTCTTCTTCTGCTTGGGCTCCGCGTAATAATACGCGTCCTGATAGTCGATCGGCGGGATGTTCAGCTTGGCCCAGTCCGGGCTCTCCAGCGTCTGCCACAGGCGGAACGCCTTCAGCCGCCAGTCGAGCATCCATTCGGGCTCGCCCTTCTTGGCCGAGATATAGCGAACCGTATCCTCGCTCAGCCCCTTGGGCGCGAAGTCCTGCTCGATCTCGGTAGCAAAGCCCCACTCATATTTCTTGTTGGCGGCGGCGAGCGCCTCTGCATTCTTCGTGGCCATCAGGCGAATACCCCCGGACGCGCATCCGCGCCCATCACTTGCGATTCAACAGGATCGGCGGCGAGCGTCGCGAGCGTCACCCCGGAAAAGGCGGCGCGTACCGCCTGATTGACGACATGCCAATGCGGCCGGACACGACATTGCATTTCCAGACTACAGTCATGCGCGGCGCCATCGACACAGGCGGTCAGCGCGATCGGGCCGTCCACCGCCTCGACGATGTCTGCCAGGCTGATCGTGTCGGCCTCCCGCGCCAAGCGGATGCCGCCGCCGGTGCCGCGCGTGCTCTCGATCAGGCCAGCGCCCGCCAGCCGGCTGACCAGCTTCTGCGCGGTCGGCAAAGGCACGCCCGTCTGCCCGGCCAGCAGGGTCGCATTGCTCCGCCCGCCCGCGCCTTCGCGCGCGGCGGCGGTCATCATCACGACCGCATAATCGGCTAGGCTGGAAAGGCGCATGGTCTCCAATCGGATGGATTTGGTCCGATTGGCAAATGGGCGTGGAGGGGCGGTTCGTCAACCGGGTTTCGGTATGGGAATTTCGATGGGTGTGAGTGAGGGAGCGGCTTATCGCCACACTTCCCACTTCTTAAGCCCCTCCCGTAAACGGGAGGGGTTTGGGGAGGGCATGGAGTCTCACCGAGCCTATCGCCCGTGGCCTTGCCCTCCCCCATCCCCTCCCGTTTACGGGAGGGGCGTGAGTCTCATGCAGGTTTAGCGCCCGATCAGGCCTTGCGCGATTTCGTCCGCCACGTCCGAGGCCGGATGGCCGGTCTCGGCCGAGCGCTGCCACACCTGTTCCAGGCGCTCCGGGATCTTGGCGATGCGCGCCATGACCTCGGCCTCGTCGCCCTGGCCCAGATATTCCAGGCCGACATTGATGATGCCGCCCGCGTTGATGACGTAATCAGGGGCATAAAGGATACCCGCTTCCGCCACGCGCGCGCCGTCCTCGCGGGTCGCCAGCTGGTTGTTGGCACCGCCCGCGACGACCTTGGCCTTTAGCCGCTGGATCGAATCGGCGTTCAGCACTGCGCCCAGCGCATTGGGGCTGACCAGATCGACATCAGCGAACAGGATCTCGTCGGCCGAGGCGACGCTCGCGCCCAGTTCCGCCGCCATCTGTTCGGCGCGCGCATGGTTGACGTCGGCGATGGTCAGGACCGCGCCGTCCTTGGCCAGCAGTTTGGCGAGACCGCCACCGACCGAGCCGACGCCCTGGATCGCGACGCGTACGCCCTTCATATCGGTCGCGCCCAGGCCGCGCTTGGCGGCAGCCTTGACGCCCAGATAGACGCCGTGCGCGGTATAGGGACCGGGGTCGCCACCCGCCGCACCACTCGCCACCGGCAGGCCCGAGACATAACGCGTCTGGGTCGCGATGACCTTCATCCGCTCCTCGGACATGCCGACATCCTCGGCCGTCACGTACCGACCGCCAAGCGATTCGACCGCGCGGCCGAACGCTTCCAGCTGCGCGGTGGTGATGACGTCGCCGGGCTTCGCCGCCAGGACCACGCCCTTGCCGCCGCCCAGCGCCAGACCCGCCATCGCGTTCTTGTAGCTCATGCCGCGTGACAGGCGCAGCGCGTCGGTGATGGCGAGCGCGGGCGTGCCATAGTTCCAGAAGCGCGCCCCGCCCGCCGCCGGGCCGAGATGCGTCGAGTGCACGGCGATGACCGCCTGCAGACCCGACGTGGGATCGGTGAACAGGTGCACGCCTTCATGCGCGTCGAAATCGGGAAAGCCCCAGTTCGTCATGCTCGTCCTTCGGTCCGACAAAAGCGGAACCGGACCGAGTCTTCCGACCCGGCCACCCTATCGGTGAGGATTGAGGGGGGACACGGGCGCGAAAGGGGCCGGTGCCGTGGCCAGAATATGGCCGAATAAGAATGGGGCGACCGACGGGACTTGAACCCGCAACTTCCGGCATCACAAGCCGGCGCTCTAACCAATTGAACTACGGTCGCCGCGAAGGCTTGCGCCCCTAAACGGGATCACCCGGCTTCGTCAAGCGCTCAAAAAGCGCCCGCGTCAAAATCTCCCCTGCGCCGACAGGCGATAACCGCCGCCCGATCCCGCGACGAAGCCCAGCTGCTCCAGCTTGGTCGCTGCCGCCGGATCGCCGGGGGTCAAGACGAGGTCCGCGGTATAGCGGCCATCGGGGCGGATGCGCAGGTTCACCGCCTCGGTCCCGCCCTGCCCCGTCATCGGCAGTAGCAGCGCGCCGGCCTCGCACCGGGCATTGCCCATCATCGTCGGCGGCAAAGGCAGCCCGCCCGCCTCGCCGGTCACGGTCGCGCGCACGCGGCCGCCCGCCTCCTCGCACACGCCGTCGCGGAAACGGACGGTGACGTCCTCCAGCGACAGCATGGTGACCGGCAACGGCGCGAACAGCGCGGCGGCGGGCAGGTTGGCGGTGACGCCGTCGATACCCATGGCATGGCGGCTGATCATCGCGGCACCCATGATCGGGCGACCATCGGCGCCCGCGCCCTCGAACGCCAACCGCGCCCGGCCGACGAGCAGGGCGAGCGGTGACAGCGACACGCGCAGATCGCCCAGTGCGACCGCGCCGAACCGCGCCTCCAGCATGCTGCCGCCCCAGATCGTCCCGCCGACCCGCCGCGCGCTCAGCCCCTGATCGGCCAGCCCGGTCGCGCCCAGCGCGAGGCGCATCGGCAGGAAGACGATCAGCGCCGCGACCAGCATCGCGACGAACAGCACCGATGGCCGCGTGGTCATCCGCAAGCGCATCAGGACACCCGTGTCCGCAGGAGGAGCGCAACGCCGACCGTCCGGTCGCCATTGTCGGTCAATGTCGCCTGTTCGACCAGCACGCCGCCGCGCTCCAGCCGGACGAGCCACGGCGTCAGCGCGGCGGGGCGCGCCGATCCGATCTGCGCACGGACCCGACCGGGACCATCCTCGGTCAGGCTGGTGAGGGTGAAGCCCGCCTGCTCCGCCGAGACGCGCACCGTGTCGGCCAGCGTCCCCGACAGCGCGGGCGGACGGCGGCGACGCTGGGACAGCTCGGCGGCGATGACTTGCGCCTCGCCCAGCCGGATTACCGCATCGGCATGGCGTTCGCGCGCGCTCGACAGGCCGTCGCTCATCGGGCGCAGGATGCCCCCCCAGATGATCGTCACGATCAGCAGCGCGCCCATGACCAGCAACAGCCGCTTCTCGCGCAGCGAACGCCCGTCGAACCAGAGTTTCAACGCCTTCATCGCCCACGCACCGTGAATTCTCCCGTGATCCGCCCGTTCGCCGCGACGAAGGTGCTCGGTTGGACGGTGAAGCCCTGCGCCTCGATCGCGCGCTTCAGGTCGGTGGCCAGCGCCTCGCGGTCCACCGCCACGCCCAGCCGGACGTCCCCGCTCGGCTGGAAGTCCAGCGCGGTCAGCTCGGTGCCGGGCACGCCGCGCACCGCCGCGAAGATCGCCGCCGCCGTCCGGCTGAACCCCTGGCCCGGCCCGCGCACCGCCGACAGCCGCTCGGTCAACTGCCGGTCGGCATCGACCAGGGTTTCGCCACGCGGCAGCGCGGTGCGCGCGACCTGCTCGATCTTCGCCTCGGTCGCGTCGGCGGCGAAGCTGTACTTGGTCCACTTCACCAGATCGATCGCCAGCGTGACGACGACAATGGCGACACCTAGCCACGCCAGCCGCCTGACCAGCCGCCAGTCGATCGCAAAGCCGCGCCGCCGCGCGAACGGCCCCTGCCGCAGGTCGAGCGCGGGCGCAGTGGCCACCGCCCCCAGCGCCGCCTCGATCCCGTCGGCGTCCAGATCGGCGAGCGGCGCCTCGCCGGTGACGATCTCGGTAAAGCCCGGCTCGTCGGCGAAGCCCGACGAACGCCCGCGCACCACGCCCTGCCCCGCCAGATCGCCCCGGACATAGCCCTCGTCCGGGCGCGGCAGCAGCAACGGCGCAGGCACGACCGCGACCGGGTCCACCCCCGCCGCGCCCAGCCGCGCCAGCCAGCCCACCATCGCGCCGCGATTGACGATACCGATCGGGCGGCCGCCATCCTCGTCCTCGCCGACCGCGACATGGAGTTCGCCCATCGGCGCGGCGCTGACCTCGGCCGCCAGCAGCCGCGCGGCGGCGGCGGCCTGCGCGGTCGAGCGCGCGGGGATGTCGGCCCAGTGCAGCGACACCGCATCGGCGGGCGCGACCGCGATCACCTCACCGTCACCCTGGGGCAGGCCCTCACCACTCGCCGCGATGCGCGCGTCCTCGATCCGCATCCAACGATAGTCGCCGCCCTCGCCCGGCGGCAGGAACAGGAGGTTGGTCGCACTCATCACTCTTCCCCCCAAATCCGCGCCACCAACTGCGGCATTCCCTGTCGCGCATCGACCAGCGCGCGTTCGTCGACCCGGACGCTGCCCAGCATCACCGTGATGCGCAGATTGAACCAGCCGCTGGTCGTCGCCACGCCGCCGCCCCCGCTCGCCCCCGGTATCTGCGCCCAGAATGCGCCCGCGTCCGCATAGCCTTGCGGTGGACGGCGCAAAAGAGCTTGTGCGATGGTGCCGGGCGAAATCGTATCGACCTGCGCCATCGCGACCAGCGGAGCCTGTTCGGGCGCCAGCGTATTGATGTTGACCATGGTCGGCGTCGCCTGGGGCAGCGTGCATATCCAGGGGCGTAACTGCGCATACAGCTCGGGCGTGACGCCGTTGACCATACGGAACTCGCTGACATCCGCCATCATCGCGCCGCCGGTCCGATAGGGCAGATCGCGGGTCAGATAGAGCGCATCCTCCGCGCCGCCGCCTTGCGGGTTCTGGTCGCTGTCGATCCAGTCGGAGGTGGCGGTGGCGACCTGCTCGGCGACCTGGCCTGGGATACCCAGCAGCCGCATCAGCTTGGCGAAATGCGCGACCTCGACCGCATTGCCGATCAGCACGCCGGGCTGGCCGGGCAGCGGGCTCGCCAGGCCGTTCAGGTTGAAGCAGTTGCTGCCATCGGTCACCCGCGCCACCGCCGAGCCGCCGCCCGCCATCCCGCCGAGCGGCAGGGCGAAGGGACGGTCGCTCCATCCGCCCAGCAGCGACACGCGCCCCTGCGCCTGTTGCAGCAGATCGCCGATGCGGATCATTGCCAGCGCCTCGGCGGCATAGGCGTATCCACGCGCCTGCTCGATCGCCACCGCATTGCCGCCCAGCCGGGTCGCCAGCCGCAGCTTTTCGAGCGCGGTCGCGGCCAGCACCGCGATAACCGCGACCAGGATGAGGACGGTCAGCAACGCGGCACCCCGCTCGCTGGACTTGGGGCGATGGTCAGCCACCGGGCGTCGGGGTCGGAGTGGGTGTCGGCGTGGCACCGGGGCCGCCGACCGTGCCGGCGGCGTTGCGATAGCCGGTGCCGACCAGAAACAGCTGGCGGAAGATCTGGCCGTCGTCGCGCACGATCGTCACCTCGGCCGCCCGGGGCAAGGCGACGCCCGGTTCGCCCTGCCATTGCTCCAGCCAGGCCCCCTGGAAACGGTAGCGCAGATGCAGCTCGCGGACGTGATCCATCAACGCGGCCGGCTCCATCGGCGCGGCCCCGTCGAGTAGCGGCCACGCCACCCGCTCCAGCACGTCGCCGTTGAGGCGATAGGCGACCTTCTGCAACGACGGCCGCTGCGCATCGTCGAGATTGCTCCAGCCGGCGCGCACCAGCCGCATCGCATCGGGTCCGGCGACCATGGCAGGCGTCTGCACCCCGCCCTCGTCGCGCGTCGGCCGGTCGACCGCCTGCGCCAGATCGGCCGACAGGATCGCGGTCGTCCGGCTGACCGCCGCCATCGAATCCAGCCGCTGCCCGGTCACGCCCTGCGCCCGCACGCTGAGCGACAGGATCGCCACGGCGGCGGCGGCCAGCATCGAGAAGATGAGCAGCGCCACCATGACTTCGACCAGGGTGAAGCCGCCCTGCCCCGTACCCCCGCGCAGGCGGGGGCCCAGTTTTTCTTCGCTCCCCGTTGCCGCAGCCGGCGTCAAGAATACTGGGCCCCCGCCTTCGCGGGGGAACGGGCAGGCCATGTGTCTCAAGACGACGCCACCCCGATCGCCGCCTGTGGCATGGGCGGGCGCACCATCGTCATCCGTCCGACGATGCTGCCCCCGGCATTGGCGACCGCGACGTCGATCCGCACGACGCGGACATCGCCCGTCCCGCTGACGATCCGCGTCCATTTCCAGCTGCGCCCGCCATTCACCTCCGCCCCGGTCGTCCGGCCGAGCGCGGGGGCTTGTGGATCGGTGACGGCGGAAATGGCGACGTTGCGCGCGACCATCTGCGCGACCAGCGTCTCGTCAAGGATCGAGGCGCCGCGAATCGTCGCACTCTCCAGCCGGACCAGCGCCATCGCCGCCAGGCTGAACACCGCGAGCGCGACCATGATCTCGATGAGCGTGAAGCCGCTTTCCATTCCTCCCCTGCAAGGGGAGGTGGCAGGCCGGAGGCCTGACGAAGGGGTGTAGCCGCGAGCGAGGGTTGGAATCGCAAGCGGCGACACCCCTCCGTCACGGCTGCGCCGCGCCACCTCCCCTTGCAGGGGAGGAATGTGGGATGCCTCACCCATCGACGCGCACCATGCCGTCCGCACCGATCCGCACGATGCTGCTCGCCCGCTCGCGGGTCAGGCGAAGCTCGACCGGACGGTCGGCCAGCCCCGTCACGTCGAAGGTGATCCGCACGCGGCCGCTGGCGTCGGGAATCTGCGCCTGGGTGCCGTCCTCCCATTGCGCCACGCGCAAGGGCTTGGCGGTCATCGGACTCCATGCGCCGTCCGCGCGCCGGTCGAAGCCATAGCCGCCGCGCGTGACCCAGATGCTGACCGGCGACGCCTCGACCACCGCCACGTCGTGCGCGGCGCGGACGCGGGCGGCGAACTTCAACGCCTCGTCCGCCACCCGCCCGCGCCGATCGGGCAGCGACCAGACCGCGATCGCCGAGGCCAGCCCGATGACGGTGATGACGATCATCAGTTCGACCAGGGTGAAGCCGTTGGCCCGTGCACTTCGACTTCGCTCAGTGCGAACGGAGGTTGGGACCGGTGCCCCCGCTCCGTTCAGCCTGAGCGAAGTCGAAGGCCACGCCCGAACCTCCCCACGCAGGCCCAGCCCGCCGCCGTTCCCGGCATCCAGGCGGGCGCGCGGGCTCACTTATCCCAGTTGCCGATATCCGCGTTGATCCCCTCGCCGCCTTCCTTGCCGTCGGCGCCGTAGGTCCAGACATCCGCCTCGCCATGCTGGCCGGGCGAGGCATAGAGATACGGACGCCCCCAGGGATCGTCGGGCAGCTTCTTCAGATAGCCACCCTTCTGGTAACGCGACGGATCGGCGAGACCGGCGGGCATCGTCACCAGCGCCTGCAGCCCCTGCGACGTCGTCGGGAAGGTCAGGTTCTGGAGCTTGTACAATTCCAGCCCGCCCTCGATCTGCGCGATGTCGGCCTTGGCCTTCTGCACGCGTGCGGTGTCGCCCGAGGGGAGGACGTTCAGCGCGACGATCGTCGCCAGCAAGCCGATGATGACGATCACGACCATCAGCTCCACGAGGGTGAAGCCGTTGGCAGGGCGTTTGCGGCGAATACGCCGAGGGGTTGGGGTACGCATCAACATGTCCTCTCGTCTCATTGCCCCGCCAGCGTGTTGAGCTGGAGGATCGGCAGCAGGATGGATAGCACGATCGTCGCGACGACGCCGCCCATCACGACGATGATCGCCGGCTCCAGCAGCGAGAGCGCGGTGGCGGTGAAGCGGTCGAACTCGCGCTCCAGATAATCGGCGGCGCGCTCCAGCATCTCGTCCAGTCGACCCGCCGCCTCGCCGCTGGCCGCCAGATAGGTGAGCAAAGGCGGGAACACCCCCGCCCGCCGCATCGCCGCCGACAGACTGCCGCCGCCCCGGATCGAATCGACGATGGCGTCGGATGCCACGCGCAACCGGCGGTTGTGAATGGTCCCGGCGGTCAGGGTCAGCCCTTCGAGCAGCGGCAACCGGCTCGCCACCATCGTCCCCAGCGTGCGCGCCATCCGCGCGGCGTGCAGGTCGCGCAGCAGCCGGCCGAGCAGCGGCAGCTTGAGCAGCCAGGTATCGAAGGACAGCCGGATCGTGGGCACCTTCAACGCCCGCCAAAAGCCGACGCCGACGATCGCCGCCAGGCCCGCCATCAACCACCACCAGCCGACCAGCAGGTCCGACACGGTGATGACCATGCGCGTCAGGAAAGGGAGTTCCTGCCCGACCGTGTCGAACTGCTCGACCACCTGCGGCACGACAAACATCATCAGCGCGGTGACGACGCCCATCGCCACGACCGCCAGGATCGTCGGATAGGCGAGCGCGGTGATCAGCTTGCCGCGAATCTCGGCCTGCCGTTCAAGCAAGGCCGCCAGCCGTTCGAGGATCGTCGGCAGCGTGCCCGAACTCTCGCCCGCCGCGACCATTGCGCGGTAGAGCGGCGGGAAGCTCTTCGGCTCGCGCGCCATCGCGTCTGCCAGGCGACGGCCTTCGGTGACACCCTGATGCACCGTCGCGACGATGGCGCGCACGCGCTCCTGTTCGGTCTGGCGGGTGATGGTGCGGAGCGATTCCTCCAACGGCGAGACGCGGTTGAGCGTGGCGAGCTGGCGGGTGAAGAGGGTCAGTTGCTTGACCGACATGCGCGCGCGGCCGAGCTTTAGCCCGAACAGCGGGCGGCGCTCGGCGGTGTCGCCGCTGCCCGGCTTGACCGAGACGACATAGAGGCGTTGTTTCTCCAACGCGGCGCGGGCGGCGTCGGCGGTTTCGGCGGGGATAAAGCCGCGCTTCTCCGCGCCCTTGGTGTCGATGGCGACATAGTCGAACCCGGCCATGTCAGCGGGCTTTCCCATAGGGCCGTTCCCCCGCGAAGGCGGGGGTCCAGTTACTGCGAGACGTGGGGAATGGCCATTCTAATTCACGCGGAGACGCGGAGACGCGGAGAAAGAATAGGTTCGCGCAGAGGCGCAGAGGACGCAGAGGTGCCTCGTGCGCGGCAGCGCACAGCCTTTTCAACCAGCCAAAAATAG
>NZ_JBNNOB010000133.1:0-10273 GCF_050274375.1 Sphingomonas sp. NPDC019816 | reverse complement strand
GGTATGCCGGGCCTCAATCCCCTCGCTCCGTTCAGCCTGAGCGAAGTCGAAGGCCACGTCCAGCCCCCGCCTGAACACCCCCGCTCCCAAAATACGTGACGAATTGGCGACAGCCCGGTAAAGGCCCGCCAATGACTCGTCCCACCGCCCGTACCCAGGCGCGCGCCGCCGCGCGCCTTGCCGCCGTTCAGGCGCTTTACCAGCATGACATGGAACAGACCCCGCTGGCCGCGCTGCTCCACGAATTCCACAATCATCGCATCGGCGCGACGATCGAAGACGTCGAATATGCCGAGGCCGACATCGATTTCTTCGACGACATCGTGAAGGGCGTGCAGGCGCGGCTGGGCGAGATCGACGTGATGATCGAGGGCAAGCTGGCCAAGGGCTGGACGCTGAACCGCCTCGACAAGCCGATGAAGGCGATCCTGCGCGCCGGCACCTATGAACTGATCGCGCGCCATGACGTGCCGGTCGGTGCGGTCATCAGCGAATATGTCGATGTCGCCCATGCTTTTTACGAAAAGCGTGAATCGGGTTTCGTCCACGGTCTGCTCGACGCGATCGCCAAGGTCGCGCGCACCTGATCCCTCCCCGATGACCGAGGCGGAGTTCATCGCCGCATTGCGCCGGATGCCGCTGCATCCCGGCGCGCACGGCCTGATGGACGACAGCGCGGTAATCGACGCCGGGCCGCTGGTCATCACCACCGACACGCTGGTCGAGGGGGTGCATTTCCTGCCCCAGGACCCGCCCGGCGATGTCGCGTGGAAGCTGGTCGCGACCAACCTGTCCGACCTTGCCGCCAAGGGGGCGCTGGTCGAGGGGGTGCTGCTCAACTATCCGCTGGGCGATGACGCCTGGGACCATGCGTTTCTCGACGGGCTGTCGCTCGCCCTCGCCCGCTTCGACGCGCGGCTAATCGGCGGCGACACGGTATCGTTGCGGGGTCCCCGCGTGCTGACGCTCACCGCCTTCGGCCGCGACGCCGCCGCCCCGGTGCGCAGCGGGGCGAAGCCGGGTGATGCCCTATGGGTGACCGGTACGATCGGTGATGCCGGGCTGGGGCTGGCCATCGCCATGGGCGGCGCTGGACCCGACACCCTGTGCGCGGCCTATCGTCGCCCCCAGCCCCGGCTGACGGAGGGCCGCGCGCTGGCACCCGTCGTCCATGCGATGATGGATGTCTCGGACGGCCTGCTGATCGATGCCGCCCGCATGGCGCAGGCCAGCGGTATCGCCGTCACCATAGATCTCGATGCCGTGCCCCTCTCCCCCGCCGCGCGCGCGCATGGCGGACAGGATCGGACGGCACTGCTCGCCGCCGCGACCGCCGGGGACGATTACGAACTCCTCTTCGCGCTGCCGCCGGACGTTACGCCGCCGGTCGCCGCCACGCGGGTCGGCCGGTTCGACGCCGGCGCGGGCCTGAGCCTGTTCGACGCCGCCGGCCAGGTCCCCCTGCCCCCGCGCCTGGGCTTCGAGCACGCATCCTCCATACGCTGAATTCGCTTTCTCGCCGCGGCCGCCCGGTGCTAATCCGCATTAGCCGGACATAGGGGAGAGCGTCCGGCCAAGGGGGATTGCGTGACCAAGGGTGTGACGAAGATGCTGGGCGCGTCGGTGACGGCGCTCGCCCTGATGAGCCTGACCGCGATGACGCAGGACAAGGCCGCGCCGCCGCCCGCGGACACCACGCCCGCGCCCCCCGTTACCGGCCCCGTTCCGGTCGAGGCCTTCGCGCTGCTGCCCGAGTTCGAAAGCCCCGCGCTGTCGCCCGACGGTACCCGCATCGCCGCCAAGCGCGCGCTCAACGGCAAGCAGTTCCTGATGGTCGCCCCGCTGGTCAAGGATCATGGCAAGCCCGCGCTCGCCGCGCTCAGCGACAAGGTCGACGTTAACTGGTGGCGCTGGGTCAATGACGAATGGCTGGTCGTCGGGCTAGGCAGCCAGGACGTGATCCAGGGCGAGGAATATTATGTCACCCGCCTGATCGGCATCCGCGCCGACATGCAGAAGATGGTGAAGATCGACTGGGAGAATTCGGGCTTCCGCGCCGACGAGGTGCTGTGGACCGCGCATGACGGCACCCCGCGCATCCTGTTCGCCAAGCAGACCGGCATCTACAACATGGCCGATGTCTATCCCTCGGTCTATGAAGCGGATGTCTCGACCGGGCGGGTCAAGCGCATCGCCAGCGGACAGACCGATGTGTGGGACTGGTATGCCGATGGCCAGGGCCAGCTGCGCATGGGCGTGCGCTACAGCGACGAGACGCGGCAGAAGAGCATCCTCTATCGCCAGAGCAACGCCGAGTCCTTCCGCACCATCGCGCGCGCCAATGGCCGCAAGGACGAATCGGTCCTGATCCCCAGCATCTTCCGCGCGGACGGCACCGCGCTCGCGATCGACGACAGCGACGGTTATGACGCGCTCTACGAGGTGACGCTCCCCGACCTGAAGCTGGGCCGCAAGGTCAGCGACGTGACCGGCTATGATATCGACGGGGTCATCCGCAACGAAGCGGGCAACGACATCGCCGCCATCCGCTATACCGACCAGCGCTATCATGATGCCTGGACCGATCCCCGGATCAAGGAATTGCAGGGCCTGATCGACAAGGCGGTCACCCCGCGCCGTGCCGAGATCACGTCCTGGGACACGGCGCGCGACCGCTTCCTGGTCGAGGTCGGCGGCCCTTCCCAGGCGGGGGCGCTCTATTACTGGGACATCGCCTATGGGAACATGCAGTTCCTGACGTGGAACAACCCGCAACTGCGCGGGCGGCGGCTGTCGCCGGTGCGCAGCGTCACCTACACGGCACGCGACGGCACCAGGATCGAGTCGGTGCTGACCCTGCCGCGCGGTCGCACCGACAAGAACCTGCCGCTGATCGTGCTGCCGCATGGCGGGCCGTTCGCGCGCGATTCGGAAAGCTGGGACTGGTGGACCCAATATCTCGCCGAGCTGGGCTATGCGGTGATCCAGCCCAATTATCGCGGCTCGTCCGGCTATGGCACCGACTTCGCCAAGAAGGGTGAGGGCGAATGGGGCCTGAAGATGCAGGACGACCTGAACGACGCCGTCACCTATCTGGCCAAGGAAGGGATCGCCGACCCCAAGCGGGTGTGCATGGTCGGCGCATCCTATGGCGGCTATGCCGCGATGCGCGCGGCGCAGCGCGACGGGGCGCTGTATCGCTGCGCCATCTCCTATGCCGGCGTCTCCGATCTTCAGGCGATGAAGCGCTACGATTCGCGCTTCCTGTTCGGCAAGACGCGCGCCGACTGGCTGCACAAACAGGCCCCGGATTACCGCGCCGTCTCACCCCGTTTCGGTGCCGCCGACATGACGATCCCGCTGCTGATCGTCCATGGCAAGGAGGACAAGCGCGTGCCGGTCAATCAGTCGCGGATGATGGCCGCCGCGCTGAAGGCGGCGGGCAAGCCAGTGAACTATATCGAACAGCCGCTGGCTGACCACCACTTCACCCGCGGCGAGGACCGGCTGGAATTCCTGAAGGCGATGGCCGCGTTCCTGGCCAAATATAACCCCGCCTGACGGTGCACGCCCGCTCGGCGCCAGCGACCAGGCGGCACCGATCAGGCGAAGGCGGGGGCCTGGCGGAGCTGTTGATAGGCGGCGATCACCTTTTGCAGCCGGGCCTCCTGGCTGCGGTCGCCGCCATTGCGGTCGGGGTGATAGCGGCGGACCAGCTCGCTATAGCGCCGCCGCAGCGCGCCGCGATCGGCATTGGCCTCCAGCCCCAGCACCTTCAGGCTCTCTCGGTCCTGCCCCGATAGCGGCTTGCCGTCGCTGCGCTCGGGCGCGGCTTCGCGGCGGTAGCGCGCGGCGATGGCATCGAGCGGATCGGAGAAGTCGGCCCAGCGCGGCCCCGGATCGGTGCCGCCTTGCGCGAAGGCACGCGTCTCGCGCTCCCACCCCGCATAGGGGCGCTGGGCGCGGTGGATCTCGTCGGCGCTCATGCCTTCGAAGAAATTATAGCGGCTGTTGAACGCACGGACATGCTCCAGGCAGAACCAGCGGAACTGGCCGGGGCCATCGCCGCCGCGTGCCCCCTCGGGCGGCGGCGCGCGGAACTCGCCCGCTTCCTCGCAACCGGCGTGATCGCAGGCGCGGCCGGTATTCTCGACCCGGCCGTGAAACCGGGCGCCAGGTTTGTCCTTGGGTGTTTCGCTGCTCGACCGACGCGCCACTGCTATCCGCTTGTCCCGAAAAACCGTCTATATAGGGGCCATGACCGATATCACCACCGCCCCGATCGCCGATCAGATCACCGCCCGCCTGACCGAGGCTTTGGCCCCCACGCATCTGGAGGTCATCAACGAAAGTGCGATGCATCGCGGCCATCTGGGCGATGACGGCACCGGCGAGAGCCACTTCCGCGTCGTCGTCGAATCGCCACTGTTCGCCGGCCAGTCGCGCATCGCCCGCCAGCGCATGGTGAACCACGCGCTGGCCGATCTGTTGTCGCAGCGTATCCACGCGCTGGCGATCAGCGCGAAGGCGCCCGGAGAGTAAATCATGCCCTATGACCTGTGGTACTGGCCCGGCCTGCCGGGACGCGGCGAATTCGTTCGACTGACGCTGGAGGCCGCGGGCCTGCCCTACCGTGATCGCGGCGTGACGGAAGGCGCCGAGGCGTTGCTCGCCGATATGCGCAAGGGCCACCGCCTGCCCTTCGCGCCGCCTTACTTGCGCGCCGAGGGACAGGCGATCGCGCAGGTCGCCAACATCCTCTACTGGCTGACCGAGCGGCACGACCTGGCGCCGGTGAGTGACCGCGTCTGGCTGAACCAGTTGCAACTGACGATCAGCGACATGGTGGCCGAGGTGCACAACGTCCATCACCCGGTCGCGATGATGGCCTATTATCACGAGCAGAAGTCCGAAGCCGCCCGCGCGGCCGCACAGTTTCGCGATGAGCGAATCCCCAAATTCCTCGGCTATTTCGAGGATGCTTTGGAGGGCCGCGACTGGATGGCGGGTGGACGCTGGTCGCCGGTCGACACCTCGCTGTTCCAACTGATCGCTGGCTTGCGCTACATGTTTCCGAAGCGCATGGCGGCGGTCGAGGGCGATTACCCGGCGCTCATCGCCCTGCACGACCGGGTCAAGTCGTTGCCCGGCATCGCCGTCTATCTGGACAGCGATCGGCGACAGGCGTTCAACGAGGACGGAATTTTCCGCCATTACCCGGAGCTTGACGCCGAATGACCCGCCTGCCCCGTCCCGCCGCGCGCATCCTGTTGGTGGATGGCGCGGGGCGGACGCTGATGTTCCGCTTCACCCCCGATGACCGCCCGCCCTTCTGGTGCACGCCCGGCGGCGCGGTCGATCCGGGCGAGAGCTATGAAGACGCCGCGCGCCGCGAGTTGCTGGAGGAAACCGGGCTCGACCGCGATTGCGGGCCGCAGGTGGCGCGGCGGCAGGTCGAGTTCCGCACCATCGAGGGTGTCGAGGTCGAGGCGGACGAGCGCTATTTCCGTGTCGATGTCGATGCGCACGCGGTGGACGGGGCGGGCCATACCGTCCTCGAACAAAGGGTGATGCAAAGCTGGCGCTGGTTCACCCGGCAGGAGCTGGCGGCGCATGACGAACCCTATTTCCCGACCGACCTGATCGCATTGCTCGACGCCACGGAGCCGACTCATGTTTGACGATTTCCTGCTGCGCACGCTGCAACCCTCCAGCCATGATCTGGGCGGGTTCAAGGTGCACCGCACGCTGCCCAACAAGGAGCGGACGATGGTCGGCCCCTTCATCTTCTTCGACCAGATGGGGCCGGCACAGTTCCTGCCGGGGGCCGGGATCGACGTGCGCCCGCATCCGCATATCAACCTGTCGACCGTCACCTATCTGTTCGACGGCGCGATCGGGCACCGCGATTCGCTGGGCAGCGATCTTGTGATCGAACCGGGCGCGGTGAACCTGATGACGGCGGGGCGCGGCATCGTCCATTCCGAACGCTCGCCCAGCGAGGTCCGGCCGCAGGGACCGGTGCTGTCGGGCATTCAGACCTGGCTGGCGATGCCCGAGGCGCTGGAGGAGATCGACCCGGCCTTCGAGCATGTGCCGGCGGGCGCCTTGCCCGTGATCGAGGGCCAGGGCGCCACCGCGCGGGTCATCATGGGCGAATTATGGGGAAAGCGCGCGCCGACCACGACCTATGCGGGCACCATCTATGCCGACATCGCGCTGGAGCCGGGCGGGAGCATCCCGATCGATTCGTCGGCCGAGGAACGTGCCATCTATTGCGCACTGGGCGAGGCGCGCCTGGAGGGCATGACGCTGGAGCCGCAGCGTCTTTATATCCTGAAGCCCGGAATCGCCGCGACCCTGCGGTCGGAGAACGGTGGCCGAGTGATGCTGTGCGGTGGCGATGCGTTCACCACACCGCGCCATGTCTGGTGGAACTTCGTCTCGTCGCGCCGCGAGCGGATCGAGGAAGCCAAGCGGGCGTGGAAGGCGTGCGAATTTCCCGAAGTGCCGGGGGACGATCTGGAGCGGATCGAGATCCCGGAGCTTCCGAAGACCGTCAGCTATCCGTGACGGGGGCATGGCCGTCGGCCATTCGCTCTGCGAGGCACCTTGCCCTCCCCCGGCCCCTCCCGCCTGCGGGGGGAGTAGGTTTGAGGTGAGGTTTGGGCGTGGCCTTCGACTTCGCTCAGGCTGAACGGCTGTGGGATCAGGCCCAGAATACCAAACCCCATTCAGCCTGAGCGAAGTCGAAGGCCATGGGTCAGCACCCGCACGCAAAAACAGTCCGCCGAACAGCGAACCGTCAAAACACCATCAATGTAGGAAAAATGGTGCCCAAGGGCGGGATCGAACCACCGACACTGCGATTTTCAGTCGCATGCTCTACCAACTGAGCTACTTGGGCCCACACCGCGATTGCGATTGGAGGCGTGCCTTTACGGGTGGCTTTCGCCGCTGTCCAGCCCCTCTTCGTCATTTTCTTTGACCGGGATGCGATAACCGTCGCCCAGCCATTGCAGCAGGTCGCGGTCCTTGCATCCGCGCGAGCAGAACGGGGTGTGCTCGGCGGCGGTGGGTTTGTCGCAGATGGGGCAGTTGGTCATGCGCTACGTTCCAGTTGCAGCGGACGGCCCGTGCGGCGCGCACATTCCGCGCGCCAGTCGGGATTCGCCATCAGTCGGTCATAAAGATTGGCGGAGAGCCGGTGCACCGTCGCCGGCCCCGGTGGCTCGCGCTCCCATTGACGCAGCAGCGCGCGGGCGCGGGCGCCGATCGGGTCGATGCCCAGCCGCTCGGGGATCGACGCACGCGGGCGCGGCCGCACGATCTGGAGGAAGCCGAAGCCGTTAACCGCCGTCCGCTCGAACGGGAGCGGCAGGGCGACGTCGAGCGCCTCGGCCACCGCCTGGCGCGGCCCCTTGCCCTCCAGCGTGGGGAAGTCGATGCCGATCGACCCGCCGATGCCGTGGCGCAGGATCGCCTCCGCCACCGCGCGGGCAGCGGCGATCGACAGCGGCTCGTGCGGGGGCGATCCGTCGACGTCGAACAAGGTCATCGCCGGGGTCGGCGTCATGCGCAGCACGCCCGGTCCGAAGCCGATCTCGCCCGTCACCGCCTCGTCGAGCAACTCGGACCAGCCCGCCGCCTCCAGATCGTCGGGCTGATGGGGCAGGAGTTCGCGCACTGGCAGGCCGGTCGCCGCGATTCGCATGCGCAGATCGGGGCCGGGGGCGGGGACAGCATCTTCGGGGGCGACCTGCGCCTTGGGCAGCTTGGAGCGGCCACGCTCGGGGATCGCTTCGCGGGTGACGATGACGGTCAGCGCGGCCCCTTGCGTCATCCCCTTGGGCACCGGCGCCAGCAGCACGTCGCCGCCCTGCGCCAGCATCACCCGCCCCTGCCGACCGGGGAGCAGCTCGACCAGCCGCCCCTCCGCCACCGTACCGACGGTCAGCGTTCCGGTCAGCTCGATCGCGGCCTGGACGATCCGGCCATCCTCGACCAGCGCGGCGCGCGCCTCGCCGATCCCGGCCTCATAGAGCCATTCAGACAAGCGGCAGTCCGGCGGCTTTCAGCAGGGCGCGGGTCTCGAACAGGGGCAGGCCGACCACGCCCGAATGGCTCCCTTGCAGGAAGCGGACGAACGCCTCGGCGCGGCCCTGAATGGCATAGCCTCCGGCCTTGCCCAGCCCCTCGCCGCACGTGATGTACGCGTCGATCTCGTCGTCGGAGAGCGGCTTGAACGCGACGATGGTGTCGGCCAGCCGCGTGCGCGCCTCGCCGGTGGCGTCGATGACGCACACCGCCGACAGCGCGTGATGCCGCCGCCCGGACATCAGGCGCAGCAACTTGCGCTGGACGTCTTGCGTGTCGGCGGGGGGCAGGATGCGGCGGCCGAGCGCGATGGTCGTGTCGCCCGCGACGACGATCTCGCCATCCGCACGGTCGACCGCATGCGCCTTTTCCACCGCCAGCCGCAGCGCATAAACGCGGGGGAGCTCGGCGGGGCGCGGCGCTTCATCGATATCGGGCGAGGCCACGCGGTCGGGCACGACTCCCAACCGCGCCAGCAGATCGCGGCGGCGCGGGGAAGACGATGCAAGGACGAGCGGCATGTGGGGCCGGTCGCTCACTTGAAGCGGTAGGTGATCCGGCCCTTGGTCAGGTCGTACGGCGTCAGCTCGACGAGCACTTCGTCGCCGACCAGCACACGGATGCGGTTCTTGCGCATCTTGCCCGCCGTGTGCCCCAGGATCTCGTGATCATTCTCGAGCTGGACGCGGAACATCGCGTTGGGGAGGAGTTCCACCACGCGGCCGCGCATCTCGAGCAGTTCTTCCTTGGCCAAAAAATACCTCGGTTCGTCGTGTTATAGGGTATGTCGAAGAGGCGCCGCCATAGCCGCAAAGGCGTCAAAAGGAAAGGCGTGGCCGATTCGATCCCGGATATGGGGTCGCGGGCCCGGCGGAGCAAGGTGGTGACCCCGCCCCGCGCCGGAGGATTTTACCGCCTGGGCCCCACCATTCCGAAGCGTGCGCCCTGCGGATCGCGGGCCAGCGCCGAATATTCCCCACCGGGGATTTCGCCGGGTTCCTGGTCGATCCGGCCGCCGGCCGCGCGCACCCGCGCCACCGCCGCGTCGATATCGTCCACCGCGACATGAAAGCGCCATCCCGGCGTCTCGCCCGGCGGCGTACCCATCAGCGCGCCCAGACAGATCGGCCCGTCGAACAGGAAGCGATATTCGCCCAGCTCGCCCATCGGCATGCCGCCCCGTTGGGTCCAGCCGAAATGCCGCCCGAAAAAGGCCAGCGCGCGCTCGGGGTCGCTGGCGATCCGTTCGTTCCACACGACATGACCGGTAGCGGGGCCGGTGCCATGTTCCACAAAGGCGCGCGACGGTCGGTCGTCCCCGGGCGCCATGATGTAGAAGGGCGCGCCCAGCGGATCGCGGACCAGCGCCATCCGCCCCACCCCCGGTATCGTCCAGGCGGGCATCAGCACGGATCCGCCATCCTCGACGATGGCGCCCAGCGATTCGTCGACATCGACGACCGGCAGATAGCCCATCCAGACCGGCCCGCCCGGCGAACCCGCAGGCCGCTGCATCAGCCCGCCGATCGCCTCGCCCTCGGTCGTCGCCACGATGCGATAGTCGATTCCGGCGATGCCGCTGTCGCAGGCCTGCCAGCCGAGCACCGCCGTATAGAATTGCTGCGCCGCCGCCACGTCGTCGGCCAGCAGCTCGTACCAGATGAAGTTCGCCATATCCTGCCCCCCGTCTCAGGCCCCCCGTCTCCGGTCTTTCGTCACGATCGCGCCGAGGGCGGGCGGTTCGTCCGCCTCTTGCCCGTCGACTCGGCCGCGCCAGGATGGCCCCGTTGCCGGGGGCTTGCAACCGCCCGTCGGGGACGCCCACCCGCCATCTTCGTGCGATCACCGCCATTGAGTAGGGAGCCGCCATTGGCTTAAGGCGTTGAGCGACGAGACGAGGGCCTGATGACCAACATCCCGAATACGCTTCCCGACAGCCGCGACACGACGATTCTGGACGCTCCCGACAAGATGGTGTCGGTGCGCGACCTGTTCGGTATCGACACCGACATGGAGGTTCCGGCCTTTTCGGTGTCGGACGAGCGCGTCCCCGATCTCGATCCCGCCTATGTGTTCGATCCCGACACGACGCTGGCGATCCTGGCCGGTTTCGCGCACAACCGCCGCGTGATGGTGCAGGGCTATCACGGCACCGGCAAGTCGAGCCATATCGAGC
>NZ_JBNNOB010000132.1:0-10468 GCF_050274375.1 Sphingomonas sp. NPDC019816 | reverse complement strand
GTGCAGCTGCGCCAGTTCGGCGCGGAGGTGTTCACGATCAACCTGGTCGGTCGGCTGACGCTTCGCGAACTGGGCGTGCTGATGACCGCGATCATGGTCGCCGGGCGCTCGGGATCGGCCTTCGCGGCGCAGCTCGGCACGATGAAGCTGACCGAGGAGATCGACGCGATGCGCGTGATCGGCGTGTCGCCGATGGAGGCGCTGGTCGTGCCGCGTACCATCGCGGCGGTCACGCTGATGCCGCTGCTCGGTTTCTATTCGTCGCTGATCGCGATGATCGGCGGCTGTTTCCTGGCGGCGGTGTCGCTGGGCATCCCGCCGGTCACCTTCATCGCCCGCATCCGCGAAGTGGTGCCGATCACCGACCTGTATGTCGGCCTGATCAAGGCCCCCGTCTTCGGCGCGATCATCGCGATCGCGGGCTGTTTCCAGGGGATGCAGGTGAAGTCAGATGCCGAGCAGGTCGGCCTGCGCACCACGGCGGCGGTGGTGCAGGCGATTTTCCTTGTGATCGTGCTCGACGCCTTCTTCGCGGTCTTCTTCACTTGGCTCGGATGGGACTGATGGCCGAGCAGGACGAACATCTGATCCAGGTCCGGGGTCTGCGCAACAGCTTTGGCGAGCAGGTCATCCATGACGGGCTCGACCTCGACGTGCGCAAGGGCGAGATCCTGGGCGTGGTCGGCGGGTCGGGCACCGGCAAATCGGTGCTGATGCGCACGATCATCGGGCTCCAGACCCCCGACCATGGCGAGATCACCGTCTTCGGCGAGCCGACGATCGGCCGCGAGGCGACCGAGGCGACCGAGGTGCGCAAGCGCTGGGGCGTGCTGTTCCAGGGCGGCGCGCTGTTCTCGACCTTGACCGTCGCCGAGAATGTCGCGGTGCCGTTGCGCGAATTCTACCGCGATCTGCCCCAAGCGCTGATGGACGAGATCGCGTCCTACAAGGTCGTGATGACCGGCCTGCCGGCGGACGCGGGGCCCAAATATCCCGCCGAACTGTCGGGCGGCATGAAGAAGCGCGCCGGCTTGGCGCGCGCGCTGGCGCTCGACCCGGAGCTGTTGTTCCTCGACGAGCCGACCGCCGGCCTCGACCCGATCGGCGCGGCGGCGTTCGACCAGCTCATCAAGTCGCTCCAGAGAACATTGGGGCTGACCGTCTTTCTCATCACCCATGACCTCGACACGCTCTACGCCATTTGCGACCGCGTGGCGGTGCTGGCCGACAAGAAGGTCATCGCGGTGGGCACGATCGACGAGTTGATCGCGCTCGACCATCCGTGGATCGAGGAATATTTCAAGGGACCGCGCGGTCGCGCCGCCGTCGCCGCCAAGGACGGGGCCGCCGGCATGGCGCCGCGTTCGGCGGACACGGACGCGGCGCGCCACCCCACCGAAGTCGAAGCCCACGCCACCGGCCAGCATAGCCAGGGGAGTGCGGCCGATGCCCATGCGAGAGGCGAAGCAGGGACACGCTGATGGAAACCCGTTCGAACCACGTCCTTGTCGGCTCCGTCGTGCTGATCCTGCTCGCGGTGCTGGCCATCTTCACCGTCTGGATCGCCCGGCTGGGTGGTACGTCGGAGAAGGAATATGACATCTTCTTCCGCCAGTCGGTAGACGGCCTGGCCAAGGGGTCGGCGGTCACCTATTCGGGCGTGCCCTCGGGCCAGGTGAAGGAGATCGCGCTGTGGCGGCCCGATCCGCAGTTCGTGCGCGTGCGCGTCTCGGTCAATGACCAGACGCCGATCCTTCAGGGGACGACCGCGTCGATCTCGGCCAGCTTCACCGGCACCAGCACCATCTCGCTGGATGGCGCGCGGAAAGGCGCGCCGCCGATCGCCTGTCCGCAGCCCGAGAACCGCACCGTCTGTCCGTATGGCGTGCCGGTCATCCCGACCAAGCAGGGCGGCATCGGAGCGATCCTGAACTCCGCGCCGCAGCTGCTGGAACGGCTGTCGACGCTGACCGAACGGCTGACCGGGCTGCTGTCCGATCGCAATCAGGCGTCGATCGCGGGCATCCTCGAGAACACCAACCGCCTGACCGACGCGCTCGCCGATCGCGGGCCGGAGATCGCCGCGACGCTGGCGCAGACCCGCGTGGCGATCCAGCAGGCGGGCGATGCGGCGCAGTCGATCGGTCAGCTGGCGGCGACCACCAACGGCATCCTCGCCGACGAGGTCAAGCCGACCATGGCCAATCTGAACCGGGCCATCGCCTCGGCGCAGAAAAGCGCGGACACGCTGAACTCCGCGATCGGTGATGCGCGGCCAGGTCTCCAGACCTTCTCGAAGCAGACCGTGCCCGAGGTGGATCGCCTGGTGAAGGACCTGCGCGTCATGACCCAGTCGTTGTCGGCGGTGGCCGAGAAGGTCGACCAGCAGGGCGCCGGGTCGCTGATCGGGCAGCAGAAGCTGCCGGACTATAAGGGCAAGTGAGGAAGCCGATGAGGACCGTCATGAAGACTCCGCTGATCGTGATGCTCGCATCGCTTCCGCTGGCCGGGTGCATCAGCTTCGGGGCCAAGCCGCCGCCCTCGCTGATGACGCTCCAGGCGCAATCGGCCCCCGCCGTTGGTCAGACGCAGGACTCCGCCCGCGCCAAGTCGATCACCATCCAGGTGCCGACCACGCCGCAGGAACTGGCGACCGCGCGGGTGCCGGTGCAGGAAGACGCGACCAGCATCGCCTATGTGAAGGACGCGCAATGGGCCGAGCCGCCGGCGCGCCTGTTCGCGCGGCTGATGTCGGACACGCTGACCGCGCGCGAAGGGCGGGTGGTCCTGTCGGCGCGCGAATCCGTAGTTGACGGTGGCGACCGGTTGGCGGGCGAGTTGCGCCAGTTCGGCATGGACGCGGTGCGCCGCGATGCGGTGGTGGTCTTCGACGCCTCGTTGATGCGAAACGGACAGACCGCGATCGAAAAGCGCCGCTTCGAGGCGCATGTGCCGGTCGGCCGGATCGATGCCGACAGCGTCGGCCCGGCACTGAACCAGGCGGCGAACCAGGTCGCGCAGCAGGTGGCGGACTGGGTGGGGCGGTAATTGTGACCCATCCTCCCCGGCGAGGGGAGGAATGGATTTAGTCCGCTTTCGCGATTGCCAGCACCCGTTCCGCCTCGGTGAGATGCAGTCGCTCGACCATCTGCCCGTCGAGCCGGATCGCGCCCAGCCCGGCATGCGCGGGCTCGGCGAACGCCGCGACCACCTTGTGCGCCCAGGCGATTTCGGCCGCATCCGGGCCAAAGCCTTGATGCGCGGCGGCGATCTGGTTGGGGTGGATCAGCGTCTTGCCGTCAAAGCCCAATTGCCGCCCCTCGGCGCATTCCTCCGCCAGCCGATCGGGGGCGTCGAGCGCGTTGCAGACGCCGTCCAACGCGATCAGGCCCACCGCGCGCGCGGCGACGACGATCTGGACGCGCAGCGGCCGCAGCACGTCCGGTGAGGGGGGCGAGGGCAGGCGCATGTCCTTGGCGAGGTCGTTGGTCCCCGCGACTAGGCAGGTCAGGCCCAGCTCCGCCGCCGCCCCGGCGAGTACGGGAAGCGACAACACGCCCCGACACGTCTCGATCATCGCCCAGAGCGGCACGTCCGGCCCCAGCGCCCGCCGTGCCGCCGCTAGTGTGGCGACATCATCGACTTTAGGGATCAGCACCGCTGAGGGTCGCGCATCGGCCAGCGCGGCCAGATCATCGTTTGCCCACGGCGTCCCCAGCGCGTTCGTACGTACCACCAGCACCCGTTCGCCAAAGCCGCCTTCGCGCACCGCCGCGACCGCCATGTCGCGCGCCGCCGCCTTCGCATCGGGCGCGACCGCATCCTCCAGGTCGAGGATCACGGCATCGCTGTCGAGCTGGCGCGCCTTGGCGATGGCGCGGGGGTTGGAGGCGGGCAGGAAGAGGGCGCTGCGCAAAGTGACGGTCATGGCGCGAACATAGGCGGCGGCGATGCCCCATGCCATTGGCGAAATGATCACGACGCACCATGTGATGGAATGAAACACGGGGAGGATGGCGTGGCTGCACCGATGATGCTCGCAATGGGGATAATGGCAGCGTTGATACTTTTGCGGTGCCATCCTGACTTGCCGGTCAGTCATCGGCTGATGCGACTGGCCGTCGATCCCGTCGCGCGGCTGCTCAATCGGACGACGCCGGGACAATGGGCGATCATTCTGGGCGGTGTCGCCGTGATCGGATTGGCCGTCTGGTTCGAGGTCGATGAAATCCGCATGCTGGCGGGGATGGGCGGTTCGGTCGGGGAGATCGCGACGTTGGTATCCACCCTCGAATGGGGTGGGTTGGTCGAACTTGCGATGGCGGGACTTGTGTCGCGCTCGATGCTCGCGCGCCTGCCGGTCCTGCGCCATTTCCGGCGGCGTAGCGGCCGTGACGCCGTCCGGGCGCGCAGGCCAAGCGCATCGGCGAATGACGACGGAGAGGCGGAGCCCGCCCGACTGGCGGCCTGATCCCCTATTTCATGCATGGAACGAAAGCCCCTGCCTGTCGTTCAGGGGGCAATGGTCCGTAGACAGCGCCTGGCCGATCGTCTCGCGCACTCTACGCGCCTCGGCCCCTGTCTGGTCCTCGCGGCCTGCGAACCGGGTATTCTGAACCCGGCCGGGCCGATCGCGGCGGGCGAGCGCAGCATCTTCTTCAATTCGCTGGCGGTGATGCTGGCCATCGTCGTGCCGGTGATCGCGTTGGCCTTCGCGTTCGGCTGGTGGTTCCGCGCTGGCAACAGTCGTGCCAAGCATCTGCCCGAATGGGCCTATTCGGGGCGGCTGGAGCTGCTGGTCTGGTCGATCCCGGCGCTGGCGATCATGTTCCTGGGTGGCATCGCCTGGATCGGCAGCCACGACCTCGATCCGCCCAAGCCGATCGCGTCCAAAGCCAGAACGATGACGGTCGAGGTCGTCGCCACCGACTGGAAATGGCTGTTCCTCTATCCCGAACAGGGGATCGCTACGATCAACCGGCTGGTCGTGCCGGTCGGGACACCGGTCAGGTTCCGCATCACCTCGGCAGGCGTCATGAACAGCTTCTTCGTACCGCAGCTGGGCAGCCAGATCTATGCGATGTCGGGGATGGATTCGACGCTTCACCTGCGCGCCGACAAGGCCGGGCGCTATCGCGGGCTGTCGGCGCATTATAGCGGGGAGGGCTTTGCCGATATGGACTTCTTCGTCGATGCGGTGCCGCAAGCGAGCTTCGACCGCTTCGTGGCGACCGCGCGCGGAGGGCGGGGCAAGACGCTCGACTGGAACGAATTCGTCGCGATGGCCCGGCCCAGCCGCAATGTCCGCCCCGCCAGCTATCCCCGGCTCCAGCCCGGCCTTTACGACCAGATCGTCATGAGGAACGGCGCGCCCGAGGCGGAACGGGCCGAGGACGGGCGCGAGCAATGAGCCTGACCGGCAAGCTCGGCTGGGACTCGATCCCGTTCCACGAACCGCTGCCCCTGGTGTCGGCGGGCGTCATCGGCCTGGTGCTGCTGGGCGTCTTCATCTGGGTCTGGCGGCACGGGCATCTGCCCTACATCTGGAGCGAATGGATCACGAGCGTCGACCATAAGCGGATCGGTGTCATGTACTGCCTGCTGGCGGGCGTCATGCTGCTGCGTGGTTTTTCCGATGCGCTGCTGATGCGGTCGCAACAGGCGATCGCCTATGGCAATGAGGGCTATCTGCCGCCGGATCACTACGACCAGATTTTCTCGGCGCATGGTACGATCATGATCTTCTTCGTGGCGATGCCGTTCATGATCGGGTTGATGAATTTCGTCGTGCCGCTGCAACTCGGCGTGCGCGACGTGGCGTTCCCGACGCTCAACTCGGTCAGCTTCTGGCTGACGTGCAGCGGCGCGCTGCTCATCAATATGAGCCTGGTCATCGGCGAATTCGCCAAGACCGGCTGGCTGGTCTATCCGCCCTTGTCCGAACTGCGCTTCTCACCCGGTGTCGGCGTCGATTACTATCTCTGGGCGCTGCAGATATCGGGGATGGGAACGTTGCTGTCCGGCGTGAACCTCGTCACCACCATCTTGAAGATGCGCGCACCGGGCATGGGATACAGCCGGATGCCGATGTTCACCTGGACCTCGCTGGCCTCCAACCTGCTGATCGTCGCGGCCTTTCCGGTGCTGACCGCATGTCTGGCGATGCTGATCCTCGACCGGTATCTGGGCTTCCATTTCTTCACGCCCGAGGCGGGCGGCAACCAGATGATGTTCGTCAACCTCATTTGGGCCTGGGGCCACCCGGAAGTCTATATCCTGATCCTGCCCGCGTTCGGCGTGTTTTCGGAGATCATCTCGACCTTCTCGTCCAAGCCCTTGTTCGGCTACCGATCGATGGTGATCGCGACCATGGTGATCTGCATCCTGTCGTTCATGGTCTGGCTGCACCATTTCTTCACAATGGGAGCAGGTGCCGATGTGAACGGTTTCTTCGGCATCACGACGATGATCATCGCGGTGCCGACGGGTGTGAAGGTCTTCAACTGGTTGTTCACCATGTATGGCGGGCGCATCCGTTATACGTCGATGATGCTGTGGTCGATCGGGTTCATCGTGACCTTCGTGATCGGCGGCATGACCGGCGTGATGCTGGCGGTACCGCCGGCTGACTTCGTGCTGCACAACTCGCTGTTCCTGGTCGCGCATTTCCATAACGTCATCATCGGCGGGGTGCTGTTCGGGGCCTTTGCGGGCTTCACCTTCTGGTTTCCCAAGATGTTCGGCTTCACGCTGGACGAGACCTGGGGCAAGCGCGCCTTCTGGCTGTGGATCAGCGGTTTCTACGTCGCCTTCATGCCGCTCTATGTGCTGGGCTTGATGGGCATGACGCGGCGGATGCAGCATTATGACGTGCCCGGCTGGCATCCCTGGCTGCTGGTCGCGGGCGTCGGCGCGCTGCTGATCGCGGCGGGCATCGCCTGCCAGGTCATGATGCTCTACGTGTCCATCAAGACCCGTAAGGACCGGATCGACGAGAGCGGCGACCCCT
Source organism: Sphingomonas sp. NPDC019816 (assembly GCF_050274375.1). Taxonomy (NCBI): domain Bacteria; kingdom Pseudomonadati; phylum Pseudomonadota; class Alphaproteobacteria; order Sphingomonadales; family Sphingomonadaceae; genus Sphingomonas; species Sphingomonas sp. NPDC019816. The sequence goes on along the minus strand of NZ_JBNNOB010000132.1, from coordinate 3,459 downwards.
GGGACGGGCGCACGCTGGAGTGGATCACAAGCTCCCCGCCGCCCGCCTTCAACTTCGCGGTGCTGCCCGATGTGAAGGGCGAGGAGGCCTATTGGGGTATCAAGGCGGAGGCGCGCGAAAACCGCCGCCTGTCCGATCGTCCCGATTACGAGGCCATCGAGATGCCCCGCAACTCGCCGACCGGGATCGTCACGGCCTTCTTCGCCACCGCCATGGGGTTCGCGCTGATCTGGCATATCTGGTGGCTGGTGATCCTAGGCTTCTTCGGTGCCTGGGGCACCTTCATCGTCTTCGCCTGGCGCGACAAGGCCGAGTATGAAATCCCGGTCGAGGAGGTCGAACGGCTCGACCAGGCACGCCGCCGCAGCAAGGCGACGCTACTCGATCTGCCCGAAGAGGCCCTGTCATGAACAAGGGCGTGTCGTGAGCCAGACCGCGCAGAAGCATGACCCCAACAAGCTGGGGCGGGGCAGCGAGCCCAACCCGGACGGCCCCGCGCCCAAGCGGGTGGTGGTGTCGTACGGTTTCTGGATATTCCTGCTTTCCGACTTCATCCTGTTCGCCTGTTTCTTTGCCGCCTATGCGGTGTTGAAGGATGCGACCGCCGGCGGACCGTCGGGCAAGGATGTGTTCGAGCTGCCCCTGGTGAAGGCCGAGACGGCGTTGCTGCTGCTCTCCAGCTTCGCCTGCGGACTGGCGGGGATCGCGACGCTGGCGCGCGACATGCGCTGGTTCCAGATCGCGATGGCGGCGACCGGATTGCTGGGCGCCGGGTTCCTGGCGCTGGAGGCCTATGAGTTCCTTCACCTGATCGGCGAGGGGCATGGCCCGGCGCGCAGCGCGTTCCTCTCAGCCTTTTTCGCGCTGGTCGGGTGCCATGGCCTGCACGTGACGCTTGGGCTGCTCTGGCTGACCACCATGATGGCGCAGGCCTGGGCCAAGGGGTTTCGTGAGGACATTCTACGCCGCATCCTGTGCTTCAGCCTGTTCTGGCACGCGCTCGACATCATCTGGGTCGCGCTGTTCACCATGGTCTATCTGATGGGAGTGCGTGGATGAGCGAGCGGCCGGCCGAGGAAATGGCCCGCGACGAAACCGCGCCCGGCGAGGATGCCGAGCGGGATTCGATCGTCGGCGGCATCCGCAGCTATGCGGTCGGACTGGCGGCTGCCGCGATCCTGACGGCGGCGTCCTTCGCGCTCGTCCAGTTCGACATCGTCTGGGGACCCGCCGTACCCGCCGCGCTGGTCGCGCTGGCGATCGGGCAGATGGGGGTGCATCTGGTCTTCTTCCTCCACATCACGACCGGGCCGGACAACACCAACAACGTGCTCGCGCTGCTGTTCGGTGTGCTGATCGTGGCGCTGGTGCTGCTGGGGTCGATCTGGATCATGGGGCATCTGAACCACAATCTGATGGGGCCGATGGCGACGCCCTAGCTGGCGATCGCCTTGCCCCGGAGCGCGGATGCGCCTTGCGCCCGGTCGAAGCGCAGGATCAGGTTGTCGGCACCGGCCGGAAGATGCACGGCAAAGCCATCGCCGTCCCAATCGCCGGGCCCCATGAGATCACCGGACAGCGTCCGCCATTCGGCCTCTGTGAGCCAGGCCGTCCAGTCGAGCGGCGTGCTCCGGCGAAAGGCGCTCAACGCCGCGACGAAATCCTCCAGCGCCTCGTCGCGGTTTTCCCAGTCTAGCCAGGTCGTTTCGTTATCCTGGGCATAGCCATTGTTATTGCCCCGCTGGCTGCGGCCGAACTCGTCACCGGCGGTCAGCATCGGGGTGCCGCGCGACAGGAACAGGGTCGTCAGCATCGCCCGGATCGACCGTGTGCGCGCGGCGGCGATGACGGGATCGTCGCTCAAGCCTTCGACGTCGTGGTTCCATGACACTTCATCGCCATGCCCGTCGCGATTGTCCTCGCCATTGGCGTGATTGTGGCGGGCGGCATAGGCGGTCAGGTCGGCGAGGGTAAAGCCGTCATGCGCCGCGACGAAATTGACCGAGCGGCTGGACGGGCCGGTAAAGACATCCGCCGAGCCCGCGATCCGCGTCGCCAGATCGCCGCTGCGCCCGTCTCCGCGCCAGAAGCGGCGGACCTGATCGCGGTATCGGTCATTCCACTCCAGCCAATGCTCGGGGAAGTTGCCGAGCTGGTAGCCGCCCGGGCCGATGTCCCAAGGCTCGGCGATCATGACGCGGGTCGAGAGGATCGGATCGGCGGCGATCTCGGCGAAGATCGGAGCGTCGCGGTCGAACCCCGGTCCGCGCGCGAGCACGGGGGCCAGGTCGAAGCGGAACCCATCCACTCCGGCCCGTGCGAAATGGCGCAGGCTGTCGAGGATCATCGCGCGGACGCTTGGGCGGCTGGCGTCGAGCGTGTTGCCGGTACCGGCGTCGTTGATCAGCGTGCCGTCCATCGTCCGGGCATAGACGTCGGGATCGAGCCCGCGAAAGGACAGGGTCCCGCCCTGCACGTCGCTTTCGCCCATATGATTGAAGACGAGGTCGAGGATGACGCCGATTCCCGCCGCGCGCAGCACCGCGACCGTCGCGACCAGTTCGGCGACACCGCCCGGCACCCGCGTCGGGCAAAGCGCCATCGGCACGACCGGATTATAGCCCCAGGCATTGCGCAGCCCCAGGGGCGGCAGATGCCGCTCGTCGATCGCGGCGGTGATCGGCATTAGCTCGACCGCCGCCACGCCCAGCTTGTGCAGATGTTCGACCGCCGCCGGATGCGCCAGCGCCGCCAGCGTGCCGCGCTGGGCCGGCGGAATGCCGGGGTGGCGCATGGTGAAGCCGCGCACATTGAGCTCGTATATCAGCCCGCCCGGCCGGAACAGCGGCGGGTCGGGGGTGGCGGTCGGCGGGGCGATCACGCGGGCGCGGGGGACGATGTCGGCGGTGTCCTCGCCATAGGTGCCGAGGCGTGGCGACTGCACGAAGGGGCGGTCGAGTTCGCGGGCATAAGGATCGATCAGCAGCTTGGCGGGATCGAACCACAGATTGCGTGACGGGTCGTATGCCCCATGCGCTCGATAGCCATAAAGGTGATCGGCGCCGGGGACCGTGGCGCTCCACACATCGCCATCGCGGGTCATGGGGATTCGGCGTTCGTCGGGGCCGTCGAGCAGGCACAGTTCCACCCGCTCGGCGGTCGAACGCACGGCGAAGCGGGTGCCGCCGGAAACCGGCGTCGCGCCGAGGGGGAATGGCTGATTCGTCATGGTGACAGCATTGCAATTCCTCCCCTGCAAGGGGAGGGGGACCAGCGAAGCTGGTAGAGGGGTGTCGCCGCTGGTGAGTGCGGTATGACCTCGCAATTGGCGACACCCCTCGGTCAGTCCTGCGGACTGCCACCTCCCCTTGCAGGGGGACTGTTCACCGTGGCTGCTTTTCGGGTTCTTCTTCGTTCTGGTGATTTGGAACAGGGAGGATGGAATGCGATGTCCGGTTT
>NZ_JBNNOB010000131.1:0-10543 GCF_050274375.1 Sphingomonas sp. NPDC019816 | reverse complement strand
GCGCGCAGGGCGTAGTCGGCGCCGCGCACGCGGGCGCGCACCGCGCTGCCCCCGAACACGTCGCTGCTGACGTTCAGCCCGAAATTATAGATGCTGCGGTCGGAAAAGGGCGAGGATATGTCCGCCGCCGCATCGCCTGCCAGCGCCACCGTCGGCAGGCGATTGGCGCGCGCGCGGCGCTGTTCGGCGGTGGCCTGTTCATATTGCGCCTTGGCGCGCATGATGACGGGGATGTCGGCCCAGTCGACCTGGGCCGCCTGGCGACAGCTGCGCATCAGCCAGTCGGGCACATCGGGATCGACGATGGGTGCGGTATCGCGACCCAGCAGGAAGGCGAGGCTGGTGGTCCAGCGGCGCTGCTCCGCCTCGATCCGGGTCAGCGAGGCTTGCGCGGCGGCGACGCGCGACTGAGCCTGGAGGGTGTCGGAGCGGGTGGTCGCACCCTTGCCGAAACGTTTTTCGACGAGCGCGCTGATCTCCTGGATGCGCGACAATTGCTCGAGTGCGACGGCACGTAGCGCGGCGTTGCGCTGCACCTCGACGATCGCATAGCCCGTCTCGCGGATCAGCCCGTCGATCGCCAGCAGCATGTCGGCGCGGCCCAGCCGCGTGCCGGCACGGGCATAGTCGACCGCGCTGGCGACCTTGCCGAAATCGAAGAGCATCTGCGAGGCCGAGACCTGCGGCCGGGGGCGCCAGATGTTGCCGATCCGGCTGTCATAGCCGCTGCCGACCCCGGCGCTGATGCGGGGGAGGTAGCCCGCGCGCGCCACCGTCACATCCTCGCCGCGCGCATCGAGCGTGGAGGCGGCCTGCACGACCGTGGGGTGCCAGGACAGCACCTCCTGCATCGCGCGTTCCATGGTGACGGGGGTGGAATTACCGCTAACCGGAGTGGCGATCGAGGCCATGACAAGAAGGGCGCCGGCGGTTCGCCAAGCCCGTTTTCCTCGATCCTGGTAGCGTCCCTGCCGCCGTCCCGTCATCGATCGCCCCGTTAATCCGCTTGGCCGCTACATTCGGCTAAGCTGTTTTATTTCAACAAAATAGGTGCCGAAACGGAGCGGTTTCGGCACCCATAATCAAGTCCGTTTCCGGACCAATGACGGTGATGGTCACAGAATATGCATGGTGCTCAGTTTCTCCTGATCGGGATCGACCGAAACGGTCAGGTACGACAGGGGGTCGTCCATAATCGGGGCACTTATGCTGGTATCGGTAGCGGCGTGGGTGAAGTCCGTATTGTCATTTGCTGTTGCTGATTCCGTTACGGTTTCCTGGTTGTCGAGATAACGGCCCAGCACATCCTCGATGCAGTCGCCCTGTCCTTCCATCAGCGAGAAGGCGAGGCGGGCATCCCCCTGATCGAGCGTTGGTGTGTCCGCCTGGGTCGTGTGGTCCGCCGCCAGCGACAGCGGCACGACATCGGCATCGAGCGTCAGCGAGGCATCGGCCGACAGCGCGGTGACCGTGGCGGTCGGGAAGACCGGTGCCACGCCGTTGTTGATGTTCACCGCCACATCCAGTCGCGCGGTCGAGAACTGGCCGTCGGGCTGGATCAGCTGTTAGGTGAAGCTGTCGATCGGATCGGTCGCCGAATAGGTCACGCCGATCGGGGTATAGGTGTACCCCCCGGTCTCGTTGACGACCAGCTGGCCATGCGCGCCGGTCAGGGTGATCGGCGTCTCCCCGACCTCCTGGAAGCCGGCGGCGGTCAGCACCTTGATGCCGATGAACGGGCTGCCCAGCGTGTCGTTCGCGGTCAGCTGGCCGCTGACCGGTGTGGTGACCGGCGGGTTATACTCGTTCAGCCGGGTCACCGTCTCGGCGACATAGACATTGGTGTTGAGCTGGAGCGGTGCGCCGTTCGTGCCGACGACGGTATAGTTGTAGGTACCCGACGCCAGGTTGTTCAGCGTCACGCTGATCCCGCTGCCGATCAGCCCGCCGACCCCGGCGACGGCGGTGCCCGACGCGGTGCCGACCACCGTGCCCGCCGAATTGGTGACGGTGATGGTGTAGCTGGGCAGGACCGCCAGCGCCGATGTGGTGACCGCCGACAGCGTGACGGTCGAGCTGGAATTGGCGTCGACGGTGAAGCTATCATTGACGCGGGTCGTCTGCGCCGAGCCGAGCAGCGGCACCGCCGGGGTGGAGAAGAACGAGTCCACCACCGCCGGCCGGTTGACCACGACATTGGTGAAGTTGGCGGTCGCGATGGCGGTGTCGTTCACCGCAATCGGGGCGCCGGTGATGTCCGGGCTGCCGATCGAGATGGTCAGGCGGGCGCTCTCACGCTCGTTATCGCTGGCGTCGAGCAGCGTGTAGGTGAAGCTGTCGACCTTGCCGATCGATGCCGCATTGGCATTGGGGGTGTAGGTATAGCTGCCATCGCGATCGATGATCAGCGTCCCCCATTGGCCGGTGACCACCGTGTCGTCGACGGTCACCTGCGTCGTCACGCCGTTCAGCGTCACGCTTTCGACCCGGGTCTGCGGGCTGACCACGTCGATCTGCCCCGTGGGGCCGGGATCGGTGATCACGTTGCCGCTGACCGGGGCGGGCACGGCCGAGGCGACATCAGTGAAGTCGGAGTCGACGCCCCGGACGTTCAGGCTGCCGAGCAGGCCGACCCCCGCCGTATTGTCGAAGGTGACGAAGGCGCGGTACTGGCCCGGCCCCAGGTCCGCCGTGGCGACCAGGTCGCCATTGAGCAGACCCACCTGCAACAGCGAGCTGTTGCCGCCGCCATTCACCGCCACCCAGTTGGTGCCGTTGAACCGCTGGATGACGACCGAGTAACCGCTGGCCACGCCGACATTCGCCGTCGCGTCATAAGTGAAGGTCGTCGCCAGCGTGTGACCCGGCTGGACGGTGAACTGGACGTTGGGGACGGCCAGCACCTGGGCATTCAGGTTGATGAGGCCCAGCGAGACGAGCGCGGTATAGTTGGCGGTGCCCGCATTCTGGTTGGTCTGGACCGGGTTCAGGTCGACCAGCGCGATCGCCGTATTGTCGAAGGCGCTGATGTCGAACGGGGCGGTGACCGCCGTCGAGGGCGACAGATTGCCCGCCGTGTCGCGCGCGCCGACGCCCAGTGCCTGGCCCGCCACCTGCGGGCTGGTCAGCGTGACGGCATAGAGGCCGCCCGCCGTCACCGTGCCGGTGCCGATCAGCGTCCCCGCCGCGTTGCGCACCTCGATCCGCGCGCCCGGCTCACCGCTGCCGGTGATGACCGAGCCGGTCGGATCGATGACGGCGGTCGGGGCCGCCGGCGGGGTGATGTCCGGCGCATTGACCGTGACCGTGCCCGAGGCATTGCCCGCCGCATCGGTCTGGCTGAGCGTCAGGGCCTGGCCATTGGCCTGTGGCGTGGTCAGCGTCGCGCTGAAGCTGCCATTGGCGGCGACCACCGCCGTGCCGACCAGCTGGCCCAGCGGGTCGAGAATGCGCACCGTGGCGCCCGCCTCACCGGTGCCGGTCACGACCGTGCCGGTACCGTTGACGAAGCCGATCGGCGCGGCCGGCGGGGTGATGTCGGGCGCGCGCACCGCATTGGGCAGCGAGGCATTGCCCGCCGCATCCGCCTGCGTCACCTGCAGCAACTGGCCATTGGCCTGCGGCGTGGTCAGCGTCGCGGTGTAGCCGCCATTGGCGGCGACGACCGTGGTGCCGATCACATTGCCCAGCGGATCGCGGACCGTGACGGTCGCCCCCGCTTCACCGGTGCCGGTGACCACCGTGCCGAGCCCGTTGATCGTCGAGGTCAGGCCGACCGGGGCGGTGATGTCGGGCGCGGTCGCCGTTCCGATCGGCGAGACATTGCCCGCCACATCGGCTTGGGTCAGCGAGACGATCTGGCCATTGGCCTGGGCCGGGCTGAGCGGCGCGGTGAACGTGCCGTTCGCCGCGACCACCGCCGTGCCCAGCACCGTGCCGTCGGCGGCCCGGATGGTGACGGTCGCGCCCGCCTCACCGGTGCCGGTGATCGAGGTGCCGTTGGTCGCCACGATCCCGACCGGTGCCAGCGGCGCGGTGAGATCGGGGGCGACGACCGTGGCGGGGGTGGAGACATTGCCCGTCGCATCGGCCTGGGTCACGCTCAGCGTCTGGCTGTTCAGCTGGGGCGTGGTCAGGATCGCGGCATAGGTGCCGTTGGCAGCGACCACCGTCGTGCCGATGATCGTACCGGCCGGATCACGGATGGTGACGGTCGCCCCCGCTTCGCCCGCACCGGTCACGAGCGTGCCGGCGGCGTTGATCGCGGCGGTCAGGCCAATCGGGGCGGTGATGTCCGGCGCGGTCACCTGCGTCACGCCCGAGACGTTGCCCGCCGCATCGGCCTGGGTCAGCGAGACGATCTGGCCGTTCGCCTGGGCCGGGGTGAGGGTGGCGGTGAAGCTGCCATCGCCGCCGACCAGGGCGGTGCCCAGAACCGTGCCGCCGACGCTGCGGATGGTGACGGTCGCACCCGGCTCGCCGGTGCCGGTCAGGATCGTACCATTGCCGGCGATGGTACCGACCGGGAGCAGCGGCGCGATCAGATCGGGCGCGGTGACCGGGGCCGGAGTCCCGGCATTGCCCGCCGCGTCCGCTTGCGTCGCGGTCAAGGCCTGGCCGTTGATCTGCGGCGTGGTCAGGACGGCGGCATAGGTGCCGTTCGCGGCGACCACCGTCGTGCCCAGCACCGTGCCGCCCGCATCGCGGATGGTGACGGTCGCCCCGGCCTCACCGGTGCCGGTGATCAGGGTCCCTGCGCCGTTGATGGCGGCGGTCAGCCCGATCGGCGCGGTGATGTCGGGTGCTAGCGCCTGTCCGACGCCCGAGACATTGCCCGCCGCATCGGCCTGGGTCAGCGAGACGAGCTGGCCGTTCGCCTGCGCCGGGGTCAGCGGCGCGGTGAAGCTGCCGTCGCCCGCCACTACGGCGGTGCCCAGCACCGTGCCGTCGACACCGCGAACGGTGACGGTGGCCCCCGCTTCGCCGGTGCCCGTGATCGTCGTGCCATCGGTCGAGATGGTACCGACAGGGATCAGCGGGGCGGTCAGGTCGGGTGCGGTGATCGGGGCGGGGGCCCCGGCATTGCCCGCCGGATCGGCCTGCGTCGCGGTCAGCGCCTGACCGGCGATCTGCGGCGTATTCAGGACGGCGGCATAGGTGCCGTTCGCCGCGACCACCGCCGTGCCGAGGACCGTCCCGCCGGCATCGCGGATGGTGACGGTCGCGCCCGCCTCGCCGGTGCCGGTCACGAGCGTACCCGCGCCGTTGATCGCGGCGGTCAGCCCGACCGGGATGGTGAAGTCGGGTGCCAGCGCCTGTGCCACGCCCGAGACATTTCCGGCGGCATCGGCCTGGGTCAGGGACAGCAGCTGGCCATTGCCCTGTGTCGGCGTCAGCGTCGCGGTGAAGCTGCCATCGCCGGCCACCAGCGCGGTGCCGATCACGGTGCCATCGACACCGCGAATGGTGACGGTGGCCCCCGCTTCACCCGTACCGGTCAGGGTCGTGCCGTCGAGCGACACGGTGCCCGCCGGTGCCTGTGGCGCGGTCAGGTCGGGGGCGGTGACGGCCGCCGGTGCCCCGGCATTGCCGGCCGCATCGACCTGGGTGGCATTCAGGACCTGCCCATCGAGCTGCGCGGGGGTCAGGAGCGCGGCATAGGTGCCGGTATTCGCCACGATCGCGGTGCCGAGGATGGTGCCGCCGGCATCGCGGATGGTGACGATCGCCCCGGCTTCACCGGTGCCGGTCACCAGCGTACCCGCGCCGTTGATCGCGGCGGTCAGGCCGACCGGCGCGGTGATGTCGGGCGCGAGCGCCTGTGCCACGCCCGAGACATTGCCCGCCGCATCCGCCTGGGTCAGCGTCAGCAGCTCGCCATTGGCCTGCGCCGGGGTCAGCGTCGCGGTGAAGCTGCCATCGGCGGCGACCACGGCGGTGCCGATCGCGGTCCCGGCGACATCGCGGATGGTGACGGTCGCACCGGCCTCACCCGTACCGGTCAGCGTCGTGCCGTCGAGCGACACGGTGCCCGCCGGGGCCAGCGGCGCGGTCAGGTCGGGCGCGGTGACGCCCGCGCTCGGCGAGGGATTGCCCGCACCGTCCGTCTGGATGACGGACAGCGCCTGCCCGTCGATCTGGGCGGGGCTGAGGACCACGGCATAGTTGCCATTGGCCAGCACAATGGTGGTGCCGATCACCGCGCCGCCGGCATCGGTGACGGTCAGCGTCGCGCCCGCCTCGCCGGTGCCCGTCACCACCGTCCCGGTCGCGTCGATCGCGGCGGTCGGAAGGGCGGGCGGGGTCAGATCGGGTGCCAGCGCGGTGGCGGGCGGCGAGACATCGCCCTCCGCATCCGTCTGGGTCACGCGCACCGTCTCGCCATTGATCAGCGGGGTGGTCAGGGTCGCGGTATAGCTGCCGTCACCCGCGACCGTGGTGGTGCCGATGATGGCACCGGTCGCATCGCGGACGGTGATGGTCGTGTCCGCCAGACCGGTGCCGGTCACGCTGGCGCCATCGAGCGCCACCGTCGCGGTCGGTGCCCCCGGCGTGTCGTTGGGGACGAGATCGGGTGCGGCGGTGGTGCCGGGCAGCGAGACGTTGCCGGCCGCATCCGCCTGGGTCAAGGTCAGCAGCTGGCCGTTGACCAGCGGCGGGGTGAGGGTGACCGTGAAGCTGCCATCCGCCGCCACCGGTGCGGTGGCGATGACGACGCCGACCGGGTCGGTGATCGTCACCGTCGCCCCGATTTCGCCCGTGCCGGTCAGGGTCACGCCATCCGCCGAGATGGTCGCCACCGGGGCGGCCGGTGCCGTCTGGTCGAGCGCGGTGACGGTGATGGTGGGTGAGGGGTTGCCCGCCGCATCCGCTTGGCTGACCGACAGAACCTGGCTGTCCAGCTGCGGCGTGGACAGGATCGCGGCATAGGTGCCGTTGGCCGCGACCAGCGCGGTGCCCAGCACCGTGCCGTCCGCCGCCCGCACGGTGATCGTCGCGCCGGCCTCACCGGTGCCGGACACGATGGTCCCGGTCACATCGAGCGCGGCGACGGGCTGTGTCGGTGCGGTGATGTCGGGCGCGGGTGCCGTCGAGACAGGCGAGTCGTTGCCGCCCGCATCGGTCAGCGTCGCGCTGAGCGTACCGCCATTGGCCTGGGCCGGGTTGAGCGGCACGGTGAAGCTGCCGTCCGCCGCGACGACCGCCGTGCCGAGCACAGTGCCGGCGGGATCGCGAATAGTGACGGTGGTGCCCGCCTCGCCGCTGCCGCTGGCCTCGGTGCCGGTGCCGTTGACGGTGAACAGCGGCGCGTTGGGTGCGGTGATGTCCGGTGCGGTGACTGATGCCGGGGGCGAGGCATTGCCCGTTGCGTCGCTCTGCGTGACGGTCAGCGCTTCGCCATTGGCCTGGGGCGGGTTGATCGCCACCGCATAGTCGCCATTGGCGCCCGCCGTGACGGTACCGATGACGGCGCCGGTGGGATCGCGCACGGTGACGGTCGCGCCCGCCTCCGCCTGGCCGCTGACGACCGTGCCGGTGCCGTCGATGCTCGCGGTCGGCGCGGTGGGCAGGGTGATGTCAGGCGCGGTCAGGCTGAGCTGGGGCGAGATATTGCCCGCCGCATCGCTCTGCTCGACGGTCAGGGTCTCGCCATTGACCTGTGCGGTGGCCAGCGGGACGGTGAAGCTGCCATCGGCGGCGACCGTCGCGGTGCCCAGCACGCTGCCATCGGCGGCGCGCACGGTGACGGTCGCGCCCACCTCGCCGGTGCCGGTGACGCTGGCCCCGCCCGCCGCCAGCGCGGCCAGCGGTGCGGCCGGTGCCGTCAGGTCGGGAGCGATCGGGTTGACCGGGGCGGAGGCGTTGCCCGCCGCATCGGCCTGCGTCACCTGCAGGACTTCGCCGTTCAGCTGCACCGGGGTCAGGATGGCGGCATAGCTGCCGTCGCCCGCCACGGTCGCGGTGCCGATGACGTTGCCCGCCGGATCGCGGATCGTGACGGTCGCACCGGCTTCGCCGGTGCCGGTCATGACGGCGCCGTCGATGCTGATCGTCGCAGTCAGGCCGGTGGGCGCGGTAATGTCGGCCGCGACGACCGCGACGATGGGCGAGGCATTGCCCGCTGCGTCGGTCTGCACCAGCGTCAGCGTCTCGCCATTGGCCTGCGGCGTCGCGAGCGGCACCGCAAAGCTGCCATCGGCGGCGACGATCGCGGTGCCCAGGATGGTGCCATCGGCGGCACGCACGGTCACGGTCGCGCCGGCCTCACCCGTGCCGGTCAGCGTCGCGCCGGCATCCACCACGATCCCTGTCGGGGCCGGCGGCGCGGTCAGGTCCGGCGCGGTCAGCGGCACGGGGGCCGAGACATTGCCGGCGGCATCGGCCTGGACGACGCTCAACGCCTCCGCATCGATCTGCGGCGGGGTCAGCTGGACCATATAAACGCCATTGGCATCGACCGTGGCGGTGCCCAGCGTCGCGCCATTGGCATCGCGGACGGTGACGATCGCACCCTCCTCGCCGGTGCCGGTCACCATGCTGCCATCGCCGCTGATCCCGGCGGTCAGCCCGGTCGGGGCGGTGACATCGGGGGCGACGAGCGTGACGTTCGGCGAGACATTGCCTGCCGCGTCAGCCTGGCTGAACTGAACCGTCTCGCCATTGGCCTGCGCCGGGGTCAGCGGCACGGCGAAGCTGCCGTCCGCCGCGACGGCGCCGGTGCCCAGCACCGTACCGTCGGGGCTGCGCACGGTGACGGTGGCACCCGCCTCACCGGTGCCCGCCAGCGTCGCGCCGCCGTCGATCACCGATCCGGTGGGGGCGAGCGGGGCGGTCGGGTCGGGCGCCGTCAGCGCCACGGGGGTCGAGACATTGCCGGCCCCGTCGGCCTGCACGACGCTCAGCGGCTCGGAGTCGATCTGCGGCGGCGTCAGGGTGACGCTATAGGTGCCGTTGGCGGCGACCACCCCCGTGCCCAAGGTCGCGCCGTTCGCATCGCGGACGGTCACGGTCGCGCCCGCCTCGCCGGTGCCGGTCACGATGCTGCCATCACCGCTGATCGCCGCGATCAGCCCGGTGGGGGCGGTGATGTCGGGGGCGGTCAGCGTCGCTTCGGGCGAGGTGTTGCCGCCGCGATCGGTCTGATCGATCGACAGCGTCTCGCCATCCGCCTGCGCCGGGGTCAGCGTCGCGGAGAAGCTGCCGTCCGCCGCGACTACGGCGGTGCCCAGCACCGTGCCGTCGGCGGCGCGGATGGTGACGGTGGCGAAGGGCTCGCCGGTGCCAGTGACGGCCGTGCCGTCGACCGAGACCGTCGCGACCGGCGCGTCGGGGGCGATCACGTCGGGCGCGCCGACCGTGCTCACGGGCGAGATATTGCCCGCCGCATCGGTCTGCGTCGCGCTCAGCGTCTGGCCGTTCACCTGGGGCGGGGTCAGCGTCAGGGTGAAGCTGCTGTCCGCACCGACCACGCCGGTGCCGAGCAGCGTGCCATTGGCATCGACGATCCGGACGGTCGCGCCGGGTTCGCCATTGCCGAACACCGAGGCGCCATCGGCCGCCAGCGTCACGATCGGCGCGGCGGGGGCGGTGATGTCGGGCGCGGTGGCAGTCGCGACCGGCGAGATGTTTCCGGCCACGTCGGTCTGCGTCGCGGTCAGCGCCTCGCCATTGGCCTGTGCGGGGGTCAGCGTCGCGCTATAGCTGCCATCCGCCGCGACGACTGCCGAGCCGAGCAAGGTGCCGTCCGCCGCACGGATCTCGACCGTCGCGCCGGCCTCGCCCGTGCCCGATACGCTGGTGCCATCGGTCGCGACGGTCAGCGTCGGTGCGCCGGGCGCGACGAGGTCGGGCGTCGCGGTGCTAGTCGCGGGGGATGTGTTCCCGGCGGCGTCGGTCTGGGTCACGCTCAGCGCCTGGCCATCGGCCGTACCGGCGGGCAGCGCGACGCTGTAGCTGCCATCGGCGGCCACCGTGGCGGTGCCGATCGGCTGGCCATTGGCGTCACTGACCTGAACGGTCGCGCCGGGCTCGCCGGTGCCGGTCAGGGTGGTCCCGTCCGCGCTGACCGTCGCTACCGGAGCGGCGGGCGCGGTCGTATCGGGGGCGGTGACGGTCGTGGCGGGCGAGGCGTTGCCGCCCGCATCGGTCTGGGTGACGGTCAGCGTCTCGCCATTGGCCTGCGCACCGCTCAGCGTCGCGCTGTAGCTGCCGTCGCTCGCCACCGTCGTCGTGCCGAGCAGCGTGCCATCGGCCGCACGGATCTCCAGCGTGGCGCCGGGTTCGCCGGTGCCCGAAACGGTAATGCCATCGACCCCCAACGTCGCCGTCGGCGCACCGGGTGCGGCGAGGTCGGGAGTGACCGCATTGGTTGCGGGCGAGACATTGCCGGCGACATCGGCCTGGGTGACGCTCAGCGACTGGCCGGTGGCGGTGCCGGCGGGCAGCGCGATGGTGTAGCTGCCATCGGCGGCGACGATGGCGGTGCCGATCGGCTGGCCGCTGGCGTCGGTGACCTGCACGGTCGCGCCCGGCTCACCGGTGC
>NZ_JBNNOB010000130.1:0-10590 GCF_050274375.1 Sphingomonas sp. NPDC019816 | reverse complement strand
GAGGGTACCGGCCTGGTCCGTACCGCTTCGTCGTCGGGCCTGTCGGCGCTGCGCCTGATCGAGGACGAGGCCGCACGCGGTCGCGGCTCGATCCTGACGCTGCGCGCCAGCCAGGAGGCCGCCGTCTATGTGCTGAACCGCAAGCGCGCCGACATCGCCGAGATCGAGGATCGCTACGGCGTGACCGTCGAGATCATCCCCGACCGCGAGGAAGAGGGTGCGCGCATGACGGTCGAGGCGTCCGGCCCGCCGCCGGCCTATGCGCCCAAGATCGACACGCTCCTGCCCGTCGAGGAGGATGAGGACGATCTGATCGACGAGGTCGAGGAGGAAGAAGAGGACGAGGTCGAGGAGGAAGCGACCGACGCCCGTGCGCCGCGCGAACCGCGTGACGAAGGCGACGGCAATGGCCGCAAGCGCCGTCGTCGCCGTCGCGGCCGCCGCAACCGCGGCGATGCCGAGGGTGGCGAACAGGCCGAGGGCGACACCGCGACCGACGATGCCGAGTTCGACGAAGGTGACGCCGAAGACGCGGCGACGGACGAGGTGGCAGAGACCGCTGAAACCGTCGACGGCGAACAGGCCGAGCCGCGCGAAGGCGGTCGCCGCCGTCGCGGACGTCGCGGTCGCCGTGGCGGTCGCCGCAACGAGAACGGCGCGAACGACGCCGGCGAGTCGGTGAACGAGGCGGCGGCTGACGCCGGCTCGGACGACGATCAGGCCGAAGCGCCGCTGTCGATCGAGGAGCCGATCGAGGCGGGCGACGCCGCACCGGTGACGACCCCGCTCGCGGTGGCCGAGGCCGAAGCCACCGACGCGCCCAAGACCCGCCGCCGTCCCCGCGCCCGCAAGGCCGCGCCGGTGGTGAGCGAGGCGACCGAGACCCCGGCCGAGGCCCCCGTGGCCGAACCGGCACCGGAAGCCCCCGCTGCCGCGGTCGAGGCGGAAGCCCCGGCCAAGCCCAAGCGCGTCCGCAAGAAGGCCGCCCCCAAGGTCACCGCCGAGCCGGTCGCCGAGGAAGCGCCGGTCGAGGCGGAGGCTCCTGCCAAGCCCAAGCGCACCCGCAAGAAGGCCGCCCCCAAGGCGGCGGCCGAGCCGGTCGCCGAGGAAGCACCCGCACCTGCGGAAACCGTGGCCGCCGACGAACCGGTCGAAGCGGACGCCGAGGCTCCGACCAGCGAGACCCCGCGTCGCGGCTGGTGGCAGCGGACCTTCGGCGCCTGATCGCTCGAACGGTGCGAATGAAGACGCCCTCCTTCCCCAGTGGAAGGAGGGCGTTTTCGTTGGGGGCCTCCCTATGGCGGGAGGCGACGCCAGACCGTGATGACGTCGTATTGCATTAACGCGAGCCCCTCCCCCTTCAGGGGAGGGGTTGGGGTGGGGCATCGCCGCGAACCGCTCGCCTGTGGATCGCCCCACCCACGGCCCCCCCCTGAAGGCGAGGGGTAAGTTCGCTTCACGCATGCCGCTCTCGGAACGAGCCCACCCCAATCTCAATCCTCCCCTGCAAAGGGGAGGATCATGCGGTTCCTCAAACGGCCGGGGTGGCGGCCACCATCTTCTTCGACGCAGCACATAGGGAGCGCTGCCCGTCAACCGATGCCACTGGCATCACGCCCCCGCCCGTTTCGCGCAGCCCGACCACGCAGTAGCGGTGCGCGACCCCCCCCTGCTCCACCCAGGCAAGCCACAGCGTCCCGACCTTGAAGCCCTGAACGAACCGCATCGTCGCCCCCTTGGTCGAACCGCCCACATCGGTCGCATTGAACGCGTCACCCAGCTCGGCGACGCGGCCACCCGCCGCCGTCGCCAGCGCCGCCCGGACCGTGGGCGGCAGGTCGGAGAGGCGGCGGATCGCGCGCTGGTCGGGTCCCAGCCGACAGACGGAAACCGGTGGTGGCGTGGCATCGATGGCGATCATCATCTTGTCCCTTTCGTTCGCCCGGCGTTCAGCCATCGGCTGGCAAAGGCTATTCGTCGCGGAGCCGCGTGCAAAGCAGGTTGTGCATGGCCTCCGACCCGTCGATAGAGGAATCATGAAGCGTCTGATCGCCGCCTTCGCCGCCACGGCCCTGCTCTGGGCGCAGCCGGCGGCCGCGCAGTCGATCCTGCGCGATGCCGAAACCGAAACCATGTTCGCCGACATGTCCGCGCCGATCATCAAGGCCGCCGGCTTGTCGCCGCGCACCGTGAAGATCGTCCTGATCAACGACGATTCGATCAACGCCTTCGTGGCGGGCGGGCAGATCGTCTATGTTCATTCGGGGCTGCTCCAGGCGGCGGACAATGTGAACGAGGTGCAGGGCGTCGTCGCGCACGAGCTGGGCCACATCGCCGATGGCCATGTCGTGCTGGGCGATGCCGCGATGAAGCCCGCCATGGGCATGTACCTGCTCTCGATGGTGCTGGGGCTGGCGGCGATGGCGGCGGGCGGCGGCGCGGCGGGGGCCGGCATCATGGCGGCGGGCCAGCAGGCGGCGATGGGTAAGGTCCTGTCGTTCAGCCGCGCGCAGGAATCGACCGCCGACGCCGCCGGTGCCAAGTACCTCACCACCGCCGGCATCACCGGCAAGGGGATGCTGAGCTTCTTCAAGAAGCTGCAGAACCAGGAATATCGCTATGGCTACACCAATATCGACCCGTTCGCGCAGACCCACCCGCTGTCGAGCGATCGTATCCAGGCGCTGACCGCCGACCTTCAGGCCGCGCCCGCGTGGAACAAGCCGGTCGATCCCAGATTGCAGGAACGCTTCCTGCGGGTGAAGGCCAAGCTGCTCGGTTATGTCGGCTCGCCCGAGACGACGCTGAACAAATATCCGGCCAGCGACCAGTCGGTCTATGCGCATTATGCGCGCGCCTATGCCTATCATAAGGCGGGCTACCCCGAGAAAGCCGATGCCGAGGCCAACGCGCTGATCGCGCGCGACCCGCACGATCCCTATTTCCTGGAAATCCAGGGTCAGATCCTGCTCGAATCGGGCAAGCCGCAAGAAGCGCTTGCCCCCTTGCGCGAAGCGACGATGGTGTCGGGGCAGAATGCGCTGATCGCCACGACCTTCGGCCATGCGCTGATCGCGACCGAGGACAAGCGCCATCTGGACGAAGCGGTGAAGGTCCTGAAGGTCGCGGTGCAGCGCGACGAGGACAATCCCTTCGCCTGGGTGCAGCTCGGCACCGCCTATGAGCAGCTGGGCGATACGCCGCGCGCCGCGCTCGCCACCGCCGAGCGGGCGAGCATGATGGGCGACAACCGCACCGCCATTCAGAGCGCGCGCTACGCGCTCGCCAACCTACCCCCCAACACGTCCGAATGGATTCGGGCGCAGGATATCGCGATGACCTCTGCCGACGCCGAAGCCGGAACCAAGAAGAAGCGCCGCAAATGAGCGTAAAGGCATGGGCCGCGGTCGCGGTGATCGGCGGCCTGGTCGGCGGCGGCGTGGCGATCGGCATCCAGCAGCTCGCCGCCCCGCACGGCGTTCAGGGCGAGGCGGTGCGCGCCTATCTGCTCGATCACCCGGAGGTCATCCCGGAGGCGATGCAGCGCCTGCAGGACCGCGAACAGGGCAAGGCGGTCGCCGCGATCGGTGCCGACCTGACCAAGCCGTTCGGCAACGCCTATAGCGGCAATGCGCAGGGCGACGTCACGCTGGTCGAGTTCTACGACTATAATTGCGGCTATTGCCGGGCCAGCTTGCCGCTGTTGAAGCAGTTGACCCAGGCCGATCCGAAGCTGCGCATCGTCTATCGCGAGTTGCCGATCCTGGCGCCGTCGAGCAAGGCGGCGGCGCGGGCCAGCCTGCTCGCCGCCAATCAGGGCAAGTTCCCCGCCTTCCACGACGCGCTCTATGCCGGTGGGCCGGTCAGCGATGCGACGATCGCGGCGGCGGCGAAGACCGCCGGGGTCGACATGACCAAGATGGCGGCGTTCCAGCCGCAGGCGGATGCCGAGATCGCGCGCAATCTGGAGGCGGCCGGGCGGCTGGGCCTGACCGGCACGCCGAGCTGGATCGTCGGCAACCGCATCCTGTCGGGCGCGTTGCCGCTCGAACAATTGCAAAAGGCCATCGCCGACGCCCGAAACGGTTGATAAAGCGGCGGTCTTCACACGGGGGACTGCCGCATGACCGACCCGATCCTGTCCGTCGAGGGCGTGACCAAGACTTATAAGGGTGGGGTCACCGCGCTCCAGCCCGTCGATCTGGAGATAAGGCGCGGCGAGATCTTCGCGCTGCTCGGGCCGAACGGCGCGGGCAAGACGACGCTGATCTCTATCGTCTGCGGCATCGTCACGCCGTCGGCCGGTGCGATCCGCGTCGACGGGCATGATGCGCTGCGCGACTATAAGGGCGCGCGTCGCAAGATCGGGCTGGTGCCGCAGGAATTGTCGGTCGACATGTTCGAGCGTGTCATCGACACCGTCAATTTCAGCCGGGGCCTGTTCGGCCGCGCGCCCAACCCCGCCTATGTCGAACAGGTGCTGCGCGACCTGTCGCTGTGGGACAAGCGCCACGCCAAGCTGATGGAGCTGTCCGGCGGCATGAAGCGCCGCGTGCTGATCGCCAAGGCGCTGTCCCACGAACCCGATCTTCTCTTCCTCGACGAACCGACCGCGGGTGTCGATGTCGAACTGCGCCGCGACATGTGGAAGCTGGTCCACCGTCTTCGCGAGCGCGGCGTCACCATCATCCTGACCACCCATTATATCGAGGAGGCCGAGGAGATGGCCGACCGGGTAGGCGTGATCGCCAAGGGCAAGCTGCTCCTGGTCGAGGAAAAGGCCGAGATGATGAAGAAGCTCGGCAAGCGCGAAATGGTGCTGACGCTTGCCGAGCCGATGACCGCCAT
Source organism: Sphingomonas sp. NPDC019816 (assembly GCF_050274375.1). Taxonomy (NCBI): domain Bacteria; kingdom Pseudomonadati; phylum Pseudomonadota; class Alphaproteobacteria; order Sphingomonadales; family Sphingomonadaceae; genus Sphingomonas; species Sphingomonas sp. NPDC019816. The sequence continues at coordinate 5,742 of NZ_JBNNOB010000130.1, read as the reverse complement.
CCCGCCGGACCTCGATGAGTGGAACCTCACGCTGGAGGATGAGGGCAAGCGCCTGCGCTACATCTTCGACGCGCGCGCCGAACGGACCGGCATCCCCTCGCTGCTACGCAAGCTGGGCGACATGGATATCGGGTTCAACGATCTGGAAACCTACAAATCCTCGCTGGAGGATATCTTCGTCGATCTGGTCGAGGGGACACGCGCATGAACTTGCATGGCATCTGGTCGATCTATCGCTTCGAAATGGCGCGGTTCCGGCGGACGGTGTGGACCAGCCTGATGGTGCCGGTCATCACCACGACGCTCTATTTCGTGGTGTTCGGCACCGCGATCGGATCGGCGATGAACCAGGTCTCGGGCGTGCCGTACGGCGCGTTCATCGTGCCGGGCTTGATGCTGCTGTCGATCTTTTCGGAGAGCATTCTGAACGCCAGTCTGGGCATCTACATGCCGAAGTTCACCGGCACCATGTACGAGATATTGTCCGCGCCGCTGTCGCCGATCGAGACGGTGCTGGGCTATGTCGGCGCGGCGGCGAGCAAGTCGATGGTGATCGGCCTCGTCATCCTCGCCACTGCCTATCTGTTCGTCGACCTCAGCATCCTGCACCCCGTGGCGATGATCTTCTACCTGCTGCTGGTCGCGGTGACCTTCTCGCTGTTCGGCTTCGCCATCGGCATCTGGGCGCGCGGGTTCGAGCAGTTGCAGGTCATCCCGCTGCTGATCGTCACGCCGCTGACGTTCCTCGGCGGCGCCTTCTACTCGGTGACGATTCTCCCTGAGCCGTGGCGGACGGTGACTCTGTTCAACCCGGTCGTGTACCTCATCAACGGCTTCCGCTGGACTTTCTTCGGCACGTCGGACGTGACGCCGGGGGTCAGCCTGGGGGTGACGGCGCTGTTCCTGCTGGCCTGTCTGGCATGGATCGGCTGGATCTTCCGCACCGGCTGGCGGTTGAAGAACTGAGCATAATTCCTCCCCTTGCAGGGGAGGTGGCATCGCGTAGCGATGACGGAGGGGTGTCACCCTCTCGATAGCGGGACACCCCTCCACCAGCTTCGCTGGTCCCCCTCCCCTTACAGGGGAGGAAATCTACTTTTTGAGCACTCCGCCCAGCACCGGCGTCACTACCAGCCCGTTCAGGTCCACCAGCACATGGACCAGCATCACCACCCACAAGCTGCCGGTCATCAGATACAGTCCGGTCATCACCGCCCCCAATGCGGTGGTGGCGATCACCCCGACCCAGCCCTGGTAGCGGTGCATCGCCCCGAACAGGATCAGCGAGGCGATAAAGCCGATCCCCGCCTGCCCCGTCGCCATCGCGACCAGCAGCGGCAAATAGAGGCGGAAGAACGCCTCCTCCGTCACCCCCGCCATGATGCTGAGGGCCGCCGCATATTTCACCTCGCGCCGATCGCGTGGCAGCAGCGCGGAGACATTGCCCAGCGGCTTACGCTTGCGAACGCGTGCCAGCACCGCACCGACGGCCAGCCCGCCGATCGCGCCGCCGATCAGCATCCCCTGCATTGCCTCACCACTGTCGAAGATCGGCGGCACGATGCCCGCGATGGCGACGAACTCGCCCGGCATCATGACCAGCGCATCGAGCCGGCCGAGCAGCACCAGCCCGACCAGCACCGGCAACAGGAACGCCAGTGCCGAGCGGGCCAGCCACAGCCGGAAGCGCATCCGCCGCGAATGACCGTCATTCAGCGCGCTGAACCGTCGATACGCGCCCAAGTCGCCCTTCTGGAACCACCAGATTCCGCCAAGCGCGGCGAGGAGCAGGAGGGTAGCGGTTATAGCGGGAGGCATGACGACAATCTCTTACCCAAGACGGATGTCGCCTTACCCGGTCCGTTCACGCTGAGCGAAGTCGAAGCGCACGCCCCTCCTTCGCGGCTTGGCGAAGCGCGATCCCGTGTCCTTCGACGTCGCTCAGGCTGAACGGCGGCTGTGCTCCGATCAAAGCCGATGCTGCCCCTTCACCCAGCGCACCGTGCCCGAAGAGGCGCGCATCACGACGCTCTCGGTCGTCATGACCTTGGCATGGCGCTTCACCCCCGCCAGCAACGAACCGTCCGTCACGCCGGTCGCCGCGAAGATGCAGTCGCCCTGCGCCAGCTCGGTCAGGTCGTACTGCTTGTCGAGGTCGGTCACGCCCCACTTATGCGCCCGCGCGCGCTCGGCGTCGTTGCGGAACAGCAGCCGCCCCTTGAACTGCCCACCGACGCACCGCAGCGCGGCGCAGGCCAGCACGCCCTCGGGCGCACCGCCCGAGCCCATATAGCAGTCGATCGTCGTCTCCGGATCGGTCGTCGCGATCACCCCCGCCACGTCGCCATCGCCGATCAGCACCACGCCGCAGCCCAGCCCGCGCAGCTCGGCGATCAGCGCCTCGTGACGCGGCCGGTCGAGTACGCACACCACGATGTCGGAGGGCTTGACCCCCTTGGCCTCGGCGATGGCGCGGATATTGTCGCTGGGGCTGCGATCCAGGTCGATGACGCCCGCCGGATAGCCCGGGCCGACCGCGATCTTGTCCATATAGACGTCCGGCGCATTGAGCAGATGGCCCTTCTCGGCGATCGCCAGCACCGCCAGGCTGTTCGGCCCCGCCTTGGCGCAGATGGTCGTACCCTCCAGCGGGTCGAGCGCGATGTCGATCTCGGGGCCGTTGCCGGTGCCGACCTTCTCGCCGATGAACAGCATCGGGGCCTCGTCGCGCTCGCCCTCGCCGATGACGACGGTGCCGTCCATCTCCAGTTCGTTGAGCGCGGCGCGCATCGCCTCGACCGCCGCCGCGTCCGCCGCCTTTTCGTCGCCGCGCCCGACCAGGGTGGAGGCCGCGATCGCCGCCGCCTCGGTCACGCGAACCATTTCGAGGACGAGGACGCGGTCGAGAACCTGGCTGGCGGTCTGGGTCATCTTACTCTCCTGACGGCTTGCACGACCGTCTTGTTGAACATGTTTTACACGCCTTATCGTCTGGCGTAGACAAGGCATAGCCCCGAAACATGACGGAATGAGACGGAATGCGGCCATTCGGCGTTGTGGGGCCGTGAATCCCACCTCCCCCATGATCGCGCTCGATCGCGTCAGCCGCCGTTACGGCGCGCTGGCGGCGGTAAATGATGTCACGCTGACCATCGCGCGCGGCAGCTTCGTCGCGCTGGTCGGTGCGTCGGGATCGGGCAAGTCGACGCTGCTGCGCATGATCAACCGGCTGGAGGACCCCGATCCGGGATCGGTGACGGTCGATGGTCGCGATGTCGCCGATCAGCCCCCGCATGTCTTGCGCCGGGGGATCGGCTATGTGTTTCAACAACATGGCCTGTTCCCGCATATGACGGTCGCCGCCAATATTGCGATCGGCCTGACCCTGACCGGCCAACCGGTCGGCGACCGCGTCGGCGAGATGCTCGATCTGGTCGAGCTGGACCGCGACGTGGCGACGCGGATGCCCGAGGCGCTGTCGGGCGGGCAGCGCCAGCGGGTCGCCATCGCCCGCGCGCTCGCCACCGCGCCGCCGATCCTGCTGCTCGACGAAGCGCTAGGCGCGCTCGATCCCGTCACCCGCGATGCGGTGGCGGGGCGGCTGGTCGATCTGCATGAACGGCTGGGGCTGACCACGCTGCTCGTCACGCATGACATGGCCGAGGCGCTGCTGACCGCGTCGCGCGTGCTGGTGATGGATCGGGGGCGGATCGTCGCCGACGCAACGCCCGCGCAACTGGTGGCGGGCGAAGGCGGCCCGGTCGCGCAGGGCCTGATGGCGGTGCCCCGGCATCAGGCCGAGCGGCTGGCGGCGCTGGCCCGATGAGCGCCTTTCTCGACGCGCTGGGCCGTGTGCCGCCGCTGCTCGCGCAGCATGTGCTGGTCAGCATGGCGGCGTTGCTGCTGGGGATTTTGATCGCCGTGCCGCTGGCCTTCGCCTGTGCCCGGCGGCCGGCGCTGGCGCGGGTCGCCCTGGGGCTGGCCAGCCTCGTGCAGACGATTCCGGCGCTGGCGCTGCTCGCGCTCTTCTATCCGCTGTTGCTGACCCTGTCGGGGCTGGTCGGGGGCGGGATACCCGCGCTGGGCTTCCTGCCCTCGCTGCTGGCGCTGACGCTCTATGCGCTGCTGCCGATCCTACGCAACGGTGTGACCGGGCTGACTGGGCTCGACAAATCCGTGTTGCAGGCGGCCGATGCGGTGGGAATGACGCGAGGCCAGAAGCTGCGGCTGGTCGAGGCGCCGCTGGTCGCGCCCGTGCTGGCGGCGGGCATTCGGACGGCGGCGGTATGGACGATCGGCGCGGCGACGCTGGCGACGACGGTAGGTCAGCCCTCGCTGGGCGACCTGATCTTCGCCGGGCTTCAGACCCAAGCCTGGGCGCTGGTGCTGGCGGGGTGCTTCGCCGCCGCCGCGCTGGCGCTGACGGTTGATGCGCTGATCGGACTGGTCGAGCGCGGGCTGGCAATGCGACGCCGCAGCCTGTGGATCGGCGCGCTGGCCGCGCTCGCGCTGGGTTGCGGGCTGGCGACCCAGCCGCTCTGGCCGCAAGGGGGCGAGCAGCCGCGCGAGGTGGTGATCGGGGCCAAGAACTTTTCCGAGCAATATATCCTCGCGCGGATGATCGGCGACCGGCTGACCCGCGCAGGCTACCGCGTCAGCTACCGCGACGGCCTGGGCTCGGCGGTGGCGTTCGAGGCGACGGCGGCGGGACGCGTCGATGTCTATGTCGACTATGCCGGCACGTTGTGGACCACCGCGATGCACCGGCATGACTCACCGCCGCGCGCCGCGATGCTGGGGGCGCTTAAGGATTGGGCGGCGACCCGTGAGGTGGCGATGCTGGGGCCACTGGGGTTCGAGAATGCCTATGCCTTTGCAATGAAGGGGGATGCGGCGCGGCGGCTGGGCGTGCGGTCGCTCGCCGACCTGTCGCGCGTCGCGCCGCGCTTGAAGTTGGGCAGCGATCTGGAGTTTCTCGACCAGCCCGAATGGGCGGCGGTGCGCGATGCCTATGGCTTACGCTTCGCCAGCATGACGCCGTACAGCCCGACCTTCATGTACCGCGCGCTGGAAAGCGGGCGGGCGGACGTGATCTCGGCCTTTTCCTCCGACGGCCGGATCGCGGCGGACAAGCTGACTGTGCTGAGCGATCCGAAGCGGGCGATCCCCGGCTATGACGCCGTGCTGCTGGTGGCGAAGGACCGCGTGGGGGACGCAAGGTTCGTCGAGGCGTTACGGCCGATGCTGAACCGGATTCCGGTCGAGGCGATGCGCGAGGCGAACTACCGGGTCGACCGCGACGATGCGGCGAAGGAAAGCCCCGAGGCGGCGGCGCGGTGGCTGGCGAAGCGGGTGGGGTTGTAGTTTGGATTCACGCGAAGCCGCGAGGGCGCGAAGTAGAAAGGTTTTTGGTTCGCGCGGAGGCGCGGAGGGTATCGCGTTGGGCGAACGTCGCGCTGTCGTCCTAGGCCGGAGGGACAAGATGAAGGCTGCACAGGGCGCGACACCTCTGCGTCCTCCGCGCCTCCGCGCGAACCTCATTCTTCTTCGCGCCCTCGCGCCTTCGCGTGAACCTTAAGCCCCTCCCGCAGGCGGGAGGGGTTTGGGGAGGGCATGGAGTCTCACCGAGACTATCGCCTGTGGCGTGGCCTCCCCCCCCCCCCCCCCCCCCCCCCCCCCCCCTGCGCAGGAGGAAACCCCGGGGGGTGTCAACCCCGCAGAAGATCGGTGATGTTGGTTTTC
>NZ_JBNNOB010000129.1:0-10615 GCF_050274375.1 Sphingomonas sp. NPDC019816 | reverse complement strand
GGCTGCTCGACCGCCAGCGGACCCGGCTGGCGCGGGCGCAGGCGCCGCTCGCGCATCTGCTGGCCGCGATGCAGGACATGGCGGCGCGCCCGCCCATTGCGGCGGTGGCGCAACCCGGATCGGTCGCCGACCTCGCGCATGTCCGCGCGGTCTTCTCCACCATCGCCCCCGTCATCGCCGAGCGTTCGGCCACCGTCCGCCGCGAACTGGCGGCATCACGCCGGGTCGAGGCGCAGGCCAAAGTGGCGGCGCAGGCGCTCGCCACGACCTCCGCCAGGCTGGAGGGCCAGCGTCAGGCGCTCGCCCGGCTGGAGGCGCTGCATCGCGGCCGCGCCGACAGCCTGGGGCGCAGCGCGATCGACGAATCCAACCGCGCGCTGGCGCTGGGCGAGGCAGCGCGCGACATCGTCGATCAGATGGCCGAACGTGGGACGGCACAGGCGACCGCCGGGGAACTGGTCCGGCTGGCGGGCCCGGTTGCCCGGCCGCTGGCGCCGGGGGTGAAGGGGCCGGAGATCGCGGCCGGCACCTATCGCCTGCCGGTGCGGGGCCGCGTCGCGCGCGGTTTCGGCGAGATTTTCGATGCCGGCGTGCGGGCGCGTGGCATCACCCTGGCGACCGCGCCCGCCGCGACCGTGGTGGCACCGACCGCCGGGACGGTCCGCTACGCCGCGAAGTTCCGGGGCTATGGCGGGATCGTCATCCTCGATCATGGCGAAGGCTGGACCAGCCTGGTGACCGGCCTAGGCGCGCTGGCCGTGCATATCGGGGAGCGGGTCGAAGCCGGCGCGGTGCTCGGCCGGGCCGGCAACGGCCGTGGCGGAGCCGCCCCGCGCGTCACGGTGGAACTGCGCCGCGACGGCCGTCCGATGGATATCGCGGCGCTGCTGGGGTGAGGGTGGCGCTTCGGCATCGCGCAAATGCGAACGGCGGTCGGCGCGGCGGGCCTGCGCTGGTCCCGATCTCCGTCCGGCAGGAGCGACGTCGAAGGCCATGCGATGTCGTACGGCACGCGCATTCCGCTCAGCCCCGGTTCAGCACGGTTACGCTTTGATTGCAGGCGGCTTGCGGCTACAAAGGCCGCCATATTTCCAGGTCCAGGACACTCGATGCCCCGTCCGCTTGCACAACGTCCGTTTCTGACTGCTACTGCGATCGTCGGCGCGCTTGCCATGGTGCCGATCACGACCTCTGCGATGGCCGCGGTCGACAGCTCCACCGTGCGCCAGTTCGATCGCTTCCTCGACGTCTATAATCGCATCAAGGCCGATTATGTCGACAAGGTCGACGACGACACGCTGATCAAGGGTGCGATCCAGGGGATGCTCGCCGCGCTCGATCCGCACAGCAGCTATGTCGATGCGCTCGATTTCGACAATCTGAAGATCCAGACCGAGGGCAATTATGGCGGGCTGGGCCTGACCGTCTCGATGGAGGATGGCGCGATCAAGGTCATCGCGCCGCAGGAGGATACCCCGGCGGGTCGAGCGGGCGTGAAGTCGGGCGATTATATCACCCATATCGACGGCAAGCTGATCTACGGCCAGTCGCTGGACGAGGCGATCGGCCAGATGCGGGGCAAGCCTGGCACGAAGATCAAGCTGACCCTCGTCCGTCCCGGCCGCGACAAGCCGATCGAGCTGACCCTGACCCGCGAGGTCATCGTCCAGCGCCCGGTGAAGTGGGAGGTGAAGGGCGATGTCGGCTATATCAACATCAACACCTTCTCCGAGAATACCGGCGCGGACACGCGGGGCGCGATCATGGCGATCGACAAGGCGCTGGGGCACCGGCCGCTCGGCTATGTCGTGGACTTGCGCGACAATGGCGGCGGGTTGCTGACCCAGGCGATCGCGGTCAGCGACGCCTTCCTCGATCACGGGGAGATCGTGTCGCAGCGCGGCCGCGAGAAGTCGGACATCGATCGTTATTACGCCAAGCCGGGCGACGATGCGCATGGCCTGCCCATCATCGTGCTGACCAACTCCGGCACCGCCTCCGCCTCGGAGATCGTCGCGGGCGCGCTGCAGGATCACCACCGCGCGATCGTCATGGGCGAGCGCAGCTTCGGCAAGGGTTCGGTGCAGACGCTGCTGCCGCTCGGCCCGGAGACCGCGCTGCGTCTCACCACCGCGCGCTACTACACCCCCTCGGGCCGGTCGGTGCAGGAGGGCGGGATCGAGCCGGACATCAAGGTCCCGCAGATTTCCGACCCCGATTACAAGACGCGCCCCGTCTTCCGCGAGGCCGATCTGCGCCGTCACCTGATCAACGAGGTGAAGGCCGACAACAAGATCCTCGAAGAGGACAATAAGGACGATCCGCGCTTCGCCGCCACGCCCGAGGCGCTGAAGAAGCAGGGGGTCGAGGACTTCCAGCTCTATTATGCGCTGAAGACGATCGCCCGGCTGGGCGGCCCGGCGCAGGTCGCCGCCGCCACCAAGCCGCCGGTGAAGTGACGATGGCCGTGCCGCGCACCCGCAACGAACGGCTGGCCAATGCCATCGCGCTGCTGCTGCCCGCCGCGCTGCTCGCCGGCGCCTGGGGCAGTCAGCTGATCGGCGGGTTATATCCGTGCGAGATGTGCCACTGGCAGCGCTGGCCGCATTATGCCGCGCTGGTGCCCGCGCTCCTCGCCTTTGTCGTGCCGCAGCGGAGCGTTCGCGGATCGCTTGTCATCCTTGCCGCGTTGTTGATCGCGGTGTCGGGGGCGATTGGTGTGGCGCATGCCGGGGTCGAATATGGCTGGTGGCAGGGCTTCACCGCCTGCACCTCGACGGTGGATTTGACGGGGTTGAGCGCGGCGGACCGGTTGAGCGCCATCATGAAGGCGCCGGTCATCCGCTGCGACGTGGCGCAATGGACGTTGGGCGGCATTTCGCTGGCCGGGTTCAATGCAATCTTCTCGCTGGGCGGCGCGGCGGCGATCCTGTTGTTGATGAGGAAGGCGCGATGAGCCAGCTTCGCTGGATGCCGGGCGACCGGCGTGAGACGACGAAGGCGATGGTCCGGGTGGATCAGGCCGGAGAATATGGCGCGACCCGCATCTATGCCGGGCAGCTGGCGGTGCTGGGCGACCGGCATCCCGCCTCGCGCGCGATCCATCACATGGCCGAGCAGGAGGAGCGCCACCGCGCCTTTTTCGACCGGATGATCGCCGAGCGCCGCGTGCGGCCGACGCTGTTCCAGCCTTTCTGGGACAAGGCGGGCTTCGCACTGGGCGCGATCACGGCAGCGATCGGGCCGAAGGCTGCGATGGCCTGCACCGCGGCGGTCGAGACCGAGATCGACAAACATTATCAGGCACAGCTCGACCAGCTGGGCGACAGCGACACCGAATTGTCGGAGGCGATCGCCGATTTCCAGGCCGAGGAGCTGGAGCACCGCGACCATGCACTGGGCGCGGGCGCGGAGGAGGCGATCGCCTATCCAGTATTGTACGGCGTGATCCGGGCGGGCTGCAAATTCGCCATCGCGGCGGCCAAGCGGATCTGATCGGACAAGCGGGAGAGAGAGGATGAAGAACGGGTCCTGGGCCGCCGCGCTGGCTGCCTTCGTCATCACGGCTACGACGCCGGCCATCGGACAGCAGGTCGCCGCCCCCGGCGCGATCAAGCCCAAGCCGATCGAGGGGCCGGGCGAGGTGTCGCGCAACGCCCCCGTCAACGGCGTGCTGACCCTGTTCGGCAACGAACGCTGCCCGACCGACAATAACGGCAACGAGATCGTCGTCTGCGTCCGGCGCGGCGCGGAGGAACAGTTCCGCGTGCCCAAGGAGCTGCGCGATCTTCAGGTCACGCCCGAGAATGAAAGCTGGGCGGTGCGCGCGACGGGCACGCTGAACGAGGGCGTCGGCGTCAACGGTATCGGCAGCTGCTCGGCGGTGGGCGCCGGCGGCGCGACCGGCTGCTTCGGCCAGCGCGTTCGTGAGAATCGGGCCGCCAATGCCGAGCGCCGGCGGCTGGAGGAAGCGGGCAACCGCTGATCGCGTTTCGGCTTTTTGACGAGGGGCGTGCTGGCTTATGGACCGGGACACCCCTCCGTCAGCCCTGCTGCCTGCCACCTCCCGTTGCAGACAGGAAGATTCCGGTGCCCACTCGGCACTGGCTCTGCCGTGGGGACATGGGAAAAGGAACACCCAACCTCCGTTCAGCCTGAGCGAAGTCGAAGGCCACGGGACGCACTGACCCGCGCCCACGGCAATGTCGAGGGAAGGCAAGGGCAAGGCATACGCTTCGACTTCGCTCAGCGTGAACGGCTCCGGTGGCCCAGGGCCGGGATCCGCGCCGCCCCTATAGACCTTACGCCGCCACCGCTTCCACCCGCCGGGCCTGCGCCATCCGGTCGAGGGCGACGGTGCGGGCGGCGTCATGCGGCGTAATGCCTTCACGCGCCGCCAGCGCGAGCGTGGTCGTCAGCCGCTGGCCCACATGCATCACCCGCCGCCGCACCTCGGATGGGCTCCAGCCGAGATGCTCGCCTGCGACATTGATGATCCCGCCGGCATTGACCAGGAAGTCCGGCGCATAGAGCACGTCGCGCTCGGCCAGGCGCAGGGCCATGTTCGCATCGGCCAGCTGGTTGTTGGCCGCGCCGCACACCACGGGCGTCCGCAATTGCCGGACGGTCTCGGCATCCAGCACGCCGCCCAGCGCACAGGGTGCGAATACATCGGCGCGTGCGGTCAGCAGCGCCTTGCCGCTCATCACCATGGCGCCGAACCGATCCGCCGCGCGCGCCGCCACGTCGCTGCGCGGTTCGGCGACGATCAGCTTCGCGCCCATGCCGTGCAGTAACTCGCACAGTGCGAAGCCCACATGGCCCAGCCCCTGCACCGCCACCGTCACATCGGACAGGTCCGCATCCAGCCGGTGGCGCACCGCCACCCGCATCGCCTGTACGACGCCGAGCGCCGTCCAGGGCGAGGGATCGCCACCCGGCCGCCCGTCACGCGGCGGCAGGCCGGCGACATGACTGGTCTCGCCGGCCACCACCTCCATATCCGCGACGCCGGTGCCGACATCCTCGGCGGTGACGTAGCGGCCCTTCAGGTCCCGCACGACCCGGCCAAAGGCGCGGAACAGCGCGGCGCGGTCATGCGGCCGTTCGGGGCAGCGCAACACCGCCTTGCCACCGCCAAAGGGCAGGTCCGCCAGCGCGTTCTTCAACGCCATGCCCTCGGCCAGCCGCAGCGCGTCGACGACCGCATCCTGATCGCTGGCATAACGCCAGAACCGGCACCCACCCGCCGCCGGGCCGAGCGCGGTCGAGTGGAGCACGATGACGCCACTCGCCCCGCTCTCGGCGTCGCGAAACGGCACCACCTCTTCGGGCGGCAGGTGGTGGGTGTCTTGGGGCAGGGCCATCGTCTTCATCCTCGATCTGATGGCGCCAATCTAGCGGGGGACGAGAAGACGTTCTGGTCGCATATCATGCCCAGGAGCCAGCAAGCCGGATAGAATATTCGATGAAAGTCATGTTAGAGAATAAAAATGCCGCCTGAACTCGATATATGGGAACGCCGTATCCTCGCGCTTTTGCAAGAGGATGCGAGTCTGTCGACCGCCGCGATCGCCGAGGCGGTGGGGCTGTCCGCCTCACCCTGCTGGCGGCGGATCGACCGGCTGGAGCGCGACGGGATCATCAAGCGGCGGGTGGCGCTGGTCGATCGCACCAAGATCGGGTTGAAGGCGCAGATCTTCGCGCAGGTGAAGCTCAATGCGCATGGTCGCGCCAATCTCGACGAGTTCACCGCCGCGATTCGCGAGGTGCCCGAGGTGATGGAGTGCCACGTCCTGATGGGCTCGGTCGACTTCATGCTGCGCATCGTCGCGGCCGATATCGAATCCTATGAACGGCTGTTCTTCGAGCGGCTGTCCAACCTGCCCGGCGTGCAGGAGATCAATTCCACGGTCGCGCTGTCCGAGATCAAGTCGACGACCTCGCTGCCGATCCCGGCCTGATCGTTTTTCCTCCCATGGAAGGGGAGGTGGCGCGCATAAGCGCGTCGGAGGGGTGTCCAGCTTTCGAGGGGGCGACACCCCTCCGTCAGGGCTTCGCCCTGCCACCTCCCCTTCCAGGGGAGGAATTTGGTGGTCGCGCGCTTGTCCCCGATCCTGCGGGCGGCTAGCGCCAAAGCCACCAACCAGGGGGTGATCCGATGACGCGGTGGCAGGGTTTGGGCGGCATTCGGGCGGGCCTGTTCCTTCTGGTTTGGATCTCCTGTGCCTGGTTCGGCTCGTGGGAATTGAACCCTAACAATGCCACGCGTTTGTTCGCGGCGATCCGCATGGTCGAGGATCGCACCGCGACCATCGATCCCTTCGCACCGTTGACCATCGACAAGGCGCAGTTCGGTGATCATGCCTATCTCGACAAGGCGCCGGGCATGACCCTGATGGCGATGCCGGCGGTCGCGCTGACCGACGCGGTGACCGGCGATCGCGCCGACCGGCATCAGCCTAGCGTCTTCGACCTGGGCTTCGTCGAGTATCTGAAACTCCGCACGCGGGTCGCCGCCGCCACCGGCTCGGCGCTGCTGACCGCCATCGCGGCGGTGATGCTGTTCGACCTGGCGCTGATCGTGACGGGCGGCGTCGGCGCGGGCCTGTTCGCGGCGCTGGCCTATGCGTTGGGGGCGCCGATCTGGGGCTATTCCACCACGCTCCTCGGCCATGCGAGCGTGGCGGCCTTGTTCGTCATCGCGCTGGCCGGGGTGGCACGAGGCGGCAGGCGCTGGCTGGCGGTGGCGGGGCTGGCGCTCGGTTGGGCGGTGGTGGTCGAGTATCAGGCGGTGCTGGCGGGATCGGTGATCGGTCTGTGGGCACTGTGGCGGCACCGCAGCGATTTGCGACAGCTCTGGCCGTTCCTGCTTGCGGGACTGGTCGGTGTGCTGCCGCTCTTCGCTTACAATTCGTTCGCCTTCGGGACGCCGTTCCGCATCGGCTATTCGGGCGTGGTGGGTTTCGAGGGGATGCAGCAGGGGCTGTTCGGGCTGACCGTGCCGCATGTCACGGTCCTGCGCGACATCCTGATCGGGCCGACACGCGGGCTGATCTGGGTCGCGCCGATCCTGATCCTGGCGCCGATCGGACTATGGCAACTGGCCGAGACGCGCGCGACGCGCGGGCTGGCGCTGACGGCCGCCGGGGTGGCGCTGGTCGCGCTGCTGGTCAACGCGGCCTATGTCTATTGGGACGGCGGCAACGCCACCGGCCCGCGTCACGCCATGCCGCTGGCGGGGGTCGCGGCGCTGGGGCTGGCGCCGCTCTGGGCATCGGCACGCCGGGGATGGCAACGCGCGAGCCTCGCGCTGTTGCTGACGGCATCGATAGCGATCAACCTGACGATCGCCGCGGCGGAGATTTTCGCGCCGCCCGAATATCGCTGGGCCTGGTGGCAGGCGGTAATCCAGCTGCGCTTCCGTCATGGCGACCTGCGTACCATCCCCTCCGAATGGTGGGGATGGACGACATGGGGCGGCCTGTATCTCTGGGCGGCGGTCGCGACCCCGCTCGCCCTGTGGCTGGTTCAGCGCGCGTGGCGCTTGAGCCCGCGCACTCGGTGCCAGATATAGAAGGCGATCAGCACGACCAGGACGATCCCGATCGCCAGGTCGGCGCGGTGGAAGAAGGCTTTCACGCGCGGGTCCGAATCCCATTTCTCGCCCAGTTCGCGCCCGACGATCGCCAGAACCAGGCAGAAGGGCCAGCTGCCGACGAAGGTATAAAGGTGGAAGGGGACCAGCTTCATTCGTGCGACCCCGGCCGGAAAGGCGATGAAGGTGCGGATGACGGGCAGCAACCGCCCGATCAGCACCGCGACCGAGCCATAGCGCGCGAAGAAGCGGTCGGCAGCGTCCAGCTCGCCCGGCCCGATCAACAGATATTTGCCCCAGCGCTCGGCGACCGGCCGGCCGCCGTGCTTGCCGATCTCATAGGCGACGATGGAGCCCAGATTGCACCCCAGCGCGCCCGCCGTCGCGGCGAGGTACAGGTTGAACTGCCCGGTCGACACCAGATAGCCTGCGAACGGCATGATGATCTCGGAGGGGAGCGGAATGCACGCACTCTCGATCGCCATCAGCAGCATGATGCCCAGATAGCCGCCCGACGAGATGACCCAGATGGCGAAGCTCGCCAGCGCGGAAAGAATATGTTCGACCATGGGGGCAGGGACTTGCGCGATCCCCACGCGGCGGTCAATCGGAACCGCGAAGGCGGGCGGTCGGTTTGGGACGGCATGACCAAGCTGACCCTGAACGACGGCCGCAGCCTGCCCCAACTCGGCCTGGGCACTTATCAGATCCCGGACTCGCAAGTGGCGATGGTGGTGCGGCGTGGGCTCGACACCGGCTATGGCTTGGTCGACACCGCCGCGATCTATGGCAACGAACGCGGCGTGGGCGACGGATTGCGCGACGCGGACGCGTTCCTGACGACCAAGCTATGGAACGACCGCCACCGCGATGCCGAGGCGGCGCTGGACGAGAGCCTGGCGCTGTTGGGTGTCGAGACGGTCGACTTATACCTGATCCATTGGCCGGTGCCCGCCGAGGACGCCTATGTCGAAGCGTGGCAGAGCCTGATCGGCTTGCGCGAGGCGGGCAAGGCGAAGTCGATCGGCGTGTCGAACTTCCTGCCCGAACATCTCGACCGGATCATCGAGGCGACCGGTGTGGTGCCTGCGGTCAACCAGATCGAACTCCACCCGCGCTTCCAACAGCGCGAGGCGCGCGCCTATCACGAGGCCAAGGGCATCGTGACGCAAAGCTGGAGCCCGCTGGGGCAGGGTGGCGAACTTCTGAAGATGCCCGAGATCGTCGCGATCGCGGACAAGCATGGCCGTTCGGCGGCGCAGGTGGTGTTGGCCTGGCATCTGGCGCACGGCCTGTCGGCGATCCCCAAGGCGGCGGATGCGGCGCACATGGCCGACAAGTTCGCAGCGACCGATCTGACGCTGGACGACGAGGACATGGCCGCCATCGATGCGCTGGACGATGCGGACGGGCGGATCGGGCCGGATCCCCGCGAGATGTGACATGGCGGGCGGGTGATCGGGGAGCAACGGAATGGCTGTTCCCCGCCGCTCGCCGGTGACATGCGGGCGAGGAAATCGCGGCTGGTGATGGTTAGGACAATGCCGCCGCCGCCAGCTTCAGATCCGCGACGAAGCGCGCATATTCCAGCTTCTTTGCCTCGGGATCGGGCAGGCGCAGCAGATAACTGGGGTGCACGGTGATGAAGGCCGTGCCGCCATCCGGCAGGGTCAGCGCCTTGCCGCGTTCGCGGCCGATCGTCATGGCCTTGCCGAACAGCGAACGCGCCGCCGTCGCGCCGAGCGCCACCGTCACCTGTGGCTGGATCAGCAGGCGTTCCTGCTCGACCCACCAGCGACACGCCTGGATTTCGCCCGCATTGGGCGAGCTATGGATGCGGCGTTTGCCGCGCGGCTCGAATTTGAAATGCTTGACGGCGTTGGTGACATAGGCGCGCGCGCGGTCGATGCCGGCCTCGGCCACGGCGCGGTCGAACACTTGTCCTGCCGGGCCGACAAAGGGATGGCCGGCCAGATCCTCCTGATCGCCAGGCTGTTCGCCGACGAACATCAGCGCGGCGTCGACAGGGCCTTCGCCGAACACCGTCTGCGTCGCGGGCGCATAGAGCGGGCAGCGCGTGCAGGTCATCGCCTCGTCGCGCAGCGCCGCCCAGGCCGCTTGCGCATTGCCGCCGCGTCCCGAACGAACATCCACCTTCGCCGTATCGATCATGCCCGTCTCCCGCGCCTGCGCGCCTGCGATCAGTTGCGGGACCAACGCGGTTTCCGGCATGTTTTTCCAGTATTTGCGCGGCATCTCCTTCAGCATCGCGCCGATCTTCACGCGCGCCGGGTTGAAGATGCTGGCATAATAGGTCTTCCACACCGCCTCGGTCGGGTCGCCCTCGGGGGCGTCGGCGCGTGCGGCGCCGGGGCCTTCGGTCAGCGTCTTGCCGTCCCAATGGAGCGAAACCTCCGGCGTCAGGATCGACCAGCGCATCGTGGTGAAGCGGTTGACGAAGAACGCCGCATTGGCCCGCACGATATGATGTTCGGGCTCGAACCAGGCGACATAGCGTGGGCCGTCGTCGTCCTCGGTCTCGCGGAAGCGGAGGAAGGCGCGCATCTTGTGGATGTCGCGCCGCACCGCCTTGGCCAGCCGGTCGAGGCGGCGGATCAGCGGATCGGCCTGATCCTCGATCAGCCGGGGCTGGCGGCGCAGCCGGTCAAGTGCGGTGTGGAGCAGCGCGAACCGCTCCGGGTCGTTGGACAGGATGACGCTGCGGGCGAGATCGATGAAGGCGCGCGAAACGTTGAAGCGCGGGGCAGCGGCGGCCGGGCTGTCATCGGCGACCGCGCCGAACAGGTCGGCGGGCTGCTCGCCGACCTGCCATACGACCTGATCGGGGGGAACGCTGTCGGCGATCAGCCCGCGCGCGGCGTCGCGCCAGGCGTCAAAATCATCGGGGGCGGGGAGGGTTATGATGCGCACGCTTCAGCCCCTCGCCTTCAGGGGAGGGGTTGGGGTGGGGCCTCCCCGCAAGCGTTGCCTTTGTGGAAGCGCCCCACCCCCGACCCC
>NZ_JBNNOB010000128.1:0-10664 GCF_050274375.1 Sphingomonas sp. NPDC019816 | reverse complement strand
GGGGCAGGAAAGCCTGCGAATAGCATCTGCTGGCATCGTACCGGATTTGTTCGCCCTTAGCGTGCAGATACGTCACTTTCGTGTAGTCACCCCCACCAGCAGGCCGAGGCGCTACAGCGGCTCGCCAGGGGTGATACGCAGCGCACCGTCGCGGCCCTGCTTGGGGTCGATCAGGCCACGATATCCCGGCTGTCGCGACGGCAAGGGTGACGATCGCGCTATCCTTCGTCAGTGCGGCCGAACAGGCGACCGAAGAACCCTCGTTTGGATTCTGTGGGGCCGGGTCCGGCCAGCAATCCGATCACTCGGGCTTGAGCCTCCCGCCGTTCCTCGTCCGATTGATCGAGGCGACGGCGAAGATCATCAATCGTACCGTCCCGATCGCGCAACTGTTCCAATGCAGCATCAAGACGAGCCTGCAACACGTTGGAATCCGACCCGTTACGGGTGTCAGCACTGCCGTTGCGTAGCGTTTCAGAAGGCGTTTCGGTTACTGGTGCGGCTGACTTGGGAGGGTACACCCGGTGCAGTTCGACCGGCTCAATCGAGAAAGAACCGTCATCCTTCTTTGTCGCAGAAATCCGACCGCTATTGATGGCACGCGATATGGAAGCCTTGCTGATACCCGTCGCCTTTGCGGCTTCTCCGAGGGTGTAAGCCATCGTATCGGTCCCTGTTGCGGATCGTTTCAAAACATGATCCGCTAACCGTTAGCAGAAACGGTCAGATGGCGAAACGGTCAGACCCGGCCCCATTTGGTGGCACACCCCGTAACCCATTTCGTCCAGTCCGCCTTGAGAGCGTCTCCTACCAGTTTACGGCGCTGTTCGGGGCGCACGCGGGCATACTGATCCGCTAGTCGCTGTACGGAGTGACCACCGCCTAGGGCCATTCCGATCGCGTGAAGCTCCGGGGTCTTGAACTCGTCTACCTGATCGTCGGCCGGCCAGCGCAGGGTGTCCGAAACCGATAGCCGAGAAGCCGCCGAGGCGATGAGGCTGGCGGTGTCGACGATGGTTTCTGTCGTCCCTTCCCGGCGGGCCTTTCGACCGCTGCTATGGCGTCCTGCCTCATCGGCCGCGGCGTCAGTGGCATCGTCGTCTTTAGGAGTGAAGGTTAGGGTGACGTGGGTGATCTTGCCTCGCGCTCCGCGCTTTTCCGACCAGTCCATCGTGAAGGCGGCGAGCTGATCGATTTCGGCTTTGCCAGGTGTCAGCACCAGACGCCGGAAGTCGGAGAAGTTGGGCATCGAATTAGAGGGTGCGCCAAGCCGCTCCCGCAGCTCATCGACCGTTCCGGACCATGTGGGGCTACGCCGTCCAGCCAGCAGGCAACCCATCTCATAGAGGGTGATCGCATACTTCGACCGGAAGGCGAGCAGAGCTGCCCGGTTGAGGCGAGCGTAGTAATCGCTCCCCTGCAGGATTGCCCTAGCCGGTGCCGTGAACTCCCATTCGACGGTGGCCCGGCCGTCTTCCGCATGTTCGTTGAGCGTCCAGGCGAGCAGGGTAGCGGTGAGTGTCGCCGCACGCCCTTGCGCCGAGGTCGAAGGCATTTGGAACTTCACATCCATCAGCTCATCGAGGGTGTCCTGGATCCGATCATTGGCGTTGTGGGTGCCTCGCAGATCGCGCTTGGCGATGACGTGCGATCCCGGTCGCCATGCTTCGCCGGCAGCTTTAGCGATGAGAAGGGCCAGGGTCTTGCGGGCTGCCAAAGAGGGTGACGTACCCGCGCCGAACCGTGCTTCGATGAACTCGCCGGCTTTGACGATGGCATGACCGTCACGAACTGAGATCGTGGAAGCCGCCTTCATCGTGCGGCCGATGGGAAGGTCGTCGGGCACAGCACAAGCTTAGTCAGTTACGACATAAGATCAATACCAATGTCATAGATCGTATAGCTAACCCCATTCCTCATGACGGCACCCGATCTGTCGCAACTGGGCACCCCATTTGTCGTAGGTGCTCACCCCATTTGTCGTAACTGGGCACCCCATTTGTCGTAGGTCGAGCCATTTTCCCGTTTCAAATCAAGCAATAAACAAGCCCTGAATCATAGAATCAGTAGAATCTAGAATCATCGCGGGCGCGCGGGGTCAGCGTTGCATGATGACAAGCGGAATCGGCCTTCGGCCGATGCGCCGATGCTACGTGCCGGCTACGCCGTCACAGGAGCGGCCTACCGGCCGCAGGCTTGGCAAGGGAAAATCAGGGCGAGGCCGGTGTGCGATCATTTATCGGCCGTCACACGACGAGGTGGATGATCCTGTCTGGGATGGACGACGATCGCGGACACGCCCGAACTGGCGATGCGGTCGATCAGGCGATCGGCTTCCTCCATCCGGTCGCTGGGCCAATCGCGGGCGACGTGGACGGACGTGCCATCGATCTCGACGGTCAGATGAGAGATGGCGGGATTGAGGTCGAGCAGCCGGGCCATGTCGGCCTGTGCATTGGCCGTGATGCGGTGCAGGCCGTCCCCGACCATGACGAGCTCCCAGGTGCGGGCGGTGTTATCCCGGTTCATGGCAGCAGCCACCCGCTGTAGGTCTTGGCGTCGGGGTTCGCACCGAAGCACCAGTAGGCCCCGTCGCGCTTCTCGCGTTTCCAGCCGTGATCCTTGGGGCAGGCGGCGATGGCGGGGATGGTCTGTTCGCTGGCCTGATCGATGCGGCGGGCGAGCTTGCCGTTGGTGGTGTTGGCCCAGCTCGCCGCAGCCGTTTCATCGCGGGCGTGGGCATAGCCCGATGCCTCGCCGGCCCTGTTACCCAGGTAGTAGCCGTAACCCCCGGCGATCGGCACCAGCAGGGCGAAGGCGGCGAGCGCACCGTTCCACCACCGGTCCCACCGGCGCCGGCGCTGCTCATGGGCGCGGCGATCGGCGGCATCAGCGGCAAAACGATCCGCCAGGGCGGTATGCGCGGCCGTGTCAGCGTCGATCCGACGCCGCAGGGCCTCTCCCGCCCCGGCAAGGCCGTCTGTGGCCCCACGACGCGCTCCAGCCTCCGCACGGGCCTCCAGGGCGGCAGGATCGACCAGGCGGGCCGCTATGGCCTTGTCACGGGCTTCCTCGTCCTCGGCGCGCTGTGCGTCCCTGGCGGCGGTATCGGCAAGGCTGGCGCGCACGTCGGCCACCAAGTCGCGCAGGGTGCCGAAGCCGGCGAGGACGCGCTGGATGTTGGTGTCGAGGTGGGAAAAGAAGCTGTGCGCCTGGGCCGCGTCGGCGGCATCGCGCGCGCGACCGGCGGCAGAGGGCGGCGGATCGGGGGGCGTGTCGAACTCGGCGGGGTCGAACCTGCCAGCCGGGGGATCGGTCCGGCCACCACCACGCGCCATTCCCCTTCCGCGTCCGGACTCGTGGAGCTGGCGCGCCTGTTCGAGCAGGCGGCGGGGGTCGTCCTCCCGATCGCGGTCCATCAGCGATCCTCCCCGGGCAGCGTCCATCCCTCGAACGGTTTGCGATCCTGATCCCGGCTGATGCGGTGGGTCAGTTCGGAGACGATGCCGGCGAACCGTTTGTCCTTGCTGGCGGCGTCGATGAGCAGCCCGCCCAGGATGATCTTGCGGCGGGTATCGAGGCGGCGACCTTCGGCAGCGACACGGGCGTTGAGCGCGGCGAGACGGGCCTTGGCCTGATCGACCCGTTTCTGCGCCTGCTCGATCGAATCGCGTGTGGGTGCCGCCATACCTTCCCCGCGTGAAAGCACGAATACGAAGCAACCATAGCGCAATGCAACGAACGAAGCCACCCGAGACGACGATAGGAGACAAGGGCGCACTTTAGCATTACTGCGTAATGCGTGCGGCAGGGATACCCTGCACCCATGTCGCGATGCGACAGCGGGGCCTCCGCCCCACACCCCGACCAGCGCAACGCCGCTGGACCACGTTGGAGAAGGCAGGCGCAGCGATGGCGATCTACCATCTGGCGGTGAAGTCGGTGTCGCGCTCGACCGGCCGCAGCGCGGTCGCCGCTGCGGCGTATCGGGCCGGCGCATATCTCGAAAACGAGCGCGACGGCCTGGTGCACGACTACACGCGGCGGGGCGGCGTCGAGGATGCGTTCATCGTCGCCCCGGAGGGCGCAGAATGGGCGCAGGACCGCTCCGCCTTGTGGAACGCGGCCGAGGCGGCGGAGAAGCGCAAGGATGCCAAGGTGGCGCGGGAATACGAGTTAGGGCTACCGGCCGAGCTGGACGCCGGCCAGCGCCGCGACCTGGTTCGTGCTTTCGCGGAGGATATCCGCGACCGTTATGGGGTGGCGGTCGATGCTGCGATCCACGCCCCCCATGATTACGGCGACGATCGCAACCACCACGCGCACGTCATGACGACGACGCGGGTAGTGGAGGCGGACGGGCTGGGCGCGAAGACGCGCCAGCTCGACGTGCGCTCGACCGCCTCGGTCGAGGTCGAGGCGATCCGCGAGCGGTGGGCGGGCATGGTCAACGACGCGCTGGAACATGCCCAGGTGGCCGAGCGGGTCGATCATCGCAGCTACGAGCGTCAGGGGCTGGATATCGAGCCGACCGTGAAGATGGGCCATGCGTCGGCCGCGATCGAGCGGCGCGCCGAGCGGGAGCAGATCGCGGCGGGCGAGGAACCGCACGCCGTTACCCCGCGCGGGCAGGTGAACGAGGCGATCATGGAGAAGCGGGGCCTGGCGCACTACATCGAGTATGGCCAGGAGCGGATACGGGAATGGACCGGCCAGCTTTACGAGCGGGCCGAACACCTGGCGCAGAGCATGTCGAGCTTCGTGCAGGGCGCGGCGCGGGCGATGCGGGCAGGATTGCAGACCAGCGCTGGCGACGGGTTCGAGGCGGTGCCGGCGCTCGACCAGTCACCCCAGCGCGACCAGATGCCGGCGATCGAACTGGATCAGCCGGGGCAGCGTGGACGGGATCGGCAGCGAGAGCAGGAGCTGGACCGCCAGCACGGGCGTGACGGGCCTGATATCGGATTTAGCCGGTAGTTTGTTGGTCACTTGGTAAAATGCCCGTTTTAGCGAGGTCATCTAGTTTCGACACGATCAGGTGTCGGGCAACCTCTGCCGGACTGCTGCCGTAAATTCCGATCTTGGCTAACCTGACGAGGCGATCGTGAACCGCCACCGTGACAGTTGGAGTCACTTTTTTGGAGGGGATGGCATTTTTCGGCCTTGGCATCCCACCAACGTAGTCCAACCAAGGCTTCTAACAATCCCCTTTTTAGGTGCTAAAAACCGCTTGAGTGGGAAATTCGATTCCCATAGGGTGCAGGCAGTGGTGCAAAGATTGCCGCGCCGCGCGGATTTGCCAGTCTTCTAGCCGAGGCCTTGGCGGAACAAAAGGCGGACATTATGTATCGGGTCGATCGCAACAACTTCTACCAAAACGAGAAAAAGGCGACCGTCTGCACCCCGGACTACGTCAGCGAGTTTCTGTTCTCGATCATCAGCCCCCACATTAAGAAGGGGGGGCTGATTGTCGACCCGTGCGTGGGTGAAGGTGCTTTACTGCTACCTTGGCAGCGCGAAGGGTATAAGACCCTGGGTATCGACATCGAGGACCAAGGGTTTCCAAACACGATCGAGAAGAACTACCTTGAGGTTCGCAAGAGCCATATCAGGCAGAAGCCTTCTCTTGTTATAATGAACCCGCCTTTCAACATAGATTCAAAGACAAAAGAATATATAAAGGCCAATTATGGCGGAAGGCCATTGTTGCCAGAAGTTTGGTTCCAAAAGGCGTTGGAGCTGTTTGGCACTGCTGTGCCTATTGCTATGTTCACACCTTATGGGTTCCGCCTAAACCAAACTGATAACAGTTCGAGATGGAAGAAGTTTATCGATGGAGAATATCCTGAGATAACAAGTATCGTGTCTCTGCCCAAAGATGTTTTTGATGGAATTCTATTCCATAGCGAAGTCCTTATTTTTAACCTCCCCGGCCTGAACGGCCATTATTTTGTGCAGCATGGCAAACAGCGAGCGGCTTAGGCTAAACAAAAATCAGCATGTCGTAAAAAACCTGCTGTCAAAAGGCGACGATAAGAAAGTCGTTGAGGCGATGATGCAAGTCATCGAATATATGGGCACGCGCTTTCCGCTCAAGGATATGGGCTATAGGCTAGACTATGTTGATAGGATCACGCTTCGTGAACTTATTGATATAATAAGCAGCTATGAAACCAGATTTGAGTTTTCGGCTTTGACGAAAGAAGGATCGTTCATCAAGCCGGACGGGGGCATACTCATTCTGAAGAAAGAAGACGATCCGACGTTCCAGCGTATTGTTCTGGCCGTTGAGATGAAGAGGCAAGGTACAAACGACCAGCGAGCCCTTGAAGGAAAGGGAAAGCAGTCGCAAGGGAATGCCATAGAGCGTCTTGGGAAGAACCTAATCGGGTTCAGATCAGCATTACAGTATGAGCGTATAACCCCGTTTGTCTGTTTCGGTTGGGGAGTGGACTTTGCTCCGGGATCATCGATCTTGGATCGTGTAATCACGATGAATGAGTTCTACCCGCTTAATAGGATATTCGTGTTCAAGCGGGAGGACTATGCTCCTGTCTCTATGTTTTTCCGGTCCGAGGAATGGGATACCGGAGAGCTGTATGCGACGATGATGGAAATAGCCGAAACGAGCGTCCGATATTACATATTCTAATAGCCGATGCAGAACTCACAGGTTCTGCATCGCTCCGGGAACGGCGGAAATCCGGGCACTTCCGTGATGCATATATCCGATGCACAATGATCGCATGATCTACGGCTATGCGCGCGTCTCCTCCAACGGTCAGGACCTCACCCAGCAGGTCGCCCAGCTCCTCGCCGCTGGCTGCGTGAAGGTCTACCAGGAGAAGGCCAGCGCCGCGTCGGCCGAGCGGCCCAAGCTCAAGCGCGCGATCGGCGCGCTCGATGCCGGCGACGTGCTGATGGTGACGGCCACCGATCGCCTGGCCCGCAACACCCGTGACCTGTTGAACATCCTCCATGCGGTGAAGGAGGCGGGGGCAGGCTTCCGCTCGATCGCGGAGCCGATGGTGGACACCACCTCGCAGTTTGCCGAGGTCGTCATCGCCGTGCTGGGGATCGCGGCGAGCTGGGAGCGTCAGCGGATCGTGGAGCGCACCGCAGCCGGGCGGGACCAGGCGAAGGCCCGTGGCGTGAAGTTCGGCCGGCGCGCTGCCCTCACCCCGCACCAGCAGGCCGAGGCGCTACAGCGGCTCGCCAAGGGGGACACACAGCGCACCGTCGCCGCTTTGCTCGGGGTCAATCAGGCGACAATATCCCGGCTGACGAGAAAGGAGACGAGTCGTGGCGGATGAAGCAAAGCTCTACAGGGCGCGGGCGGAAGCCGAACGGCTCAAGGCAACGACGGCCGACCTTCCCAATGTTCGCCATCGATCCTTGCACGCGGCCGAACGGTGGGATGAACTGGCAGCCAGGGCTGAACGAGCAGCCGTCGGAGCGGCACAGCGAGCCGGCAGGATCATGCCTGGCGGGGTTATCGCACCCCGAGCATCCCAATAAAAAAATGGCCGGCATCATGCCGGCCTAGTTTTAGGAGAGGATGCCTGAAAGGCATGGTTATGCTGCATCTGCGAAGAAAACTTCGCAAGCGCAAAATGCTCCTGACGGAAAGAAGCTGTTAAATTTGCATCGATAGGCTGCTGTGGAGGAGATCGACATGGCGTTTACAGAAGCCGAAAAGCAGCAGTGGCACGCCGATCGCCGTGCCGGCGTACCTGCCGACGACGACTATACCCCATCGCCAACCTGCGGACATTGCGGCAACCCGTTCAGCTCGGTCGCAGGAGTGGTCACCGACGACTTCTCGCTATGCGATGTTTGCAACGGCGATTGATCCTTACCGTCATTAGTCCGTGCGGCCGAACAGGCGACCAAAGAACCCGCGTTTGGATTCCGTAGGGCCAGGTCCGGCCAGCAGTCCGATCACTCGGGCTTGAGCCTCCCGTCGCTCTTCGTCCGATTGATCGAGGCGACGCCGAAGGTCGTCCACCACTCCGTCACGGTCACGAAGCTGTTCACGCAACAGCTCAATTTCCCGGCGCAACCCCCCTGTTTCGATTAGGGTTTCCACGTTTCCTTTATCCGTTTCCGGCCGTGCCGGTTCAACGGTTTCTGGCTGCTTTGGGGGAAACACCCTGAACAGCTCGGAGGTATCAATCAGATAACCGTTATCGGTTTTCTCGGCATAGCTAAGACGGCCGGATTTTAGGGCCTTTGAGACGGTCCCCTTGCTGACGCCCGCCAGCTCCGCCCCTTTGGTCATTGATACGGTAGCCATAGTTCACACCCCGTGTTTCCAACCGGGAGCCATGACCGGTTTCCCTATGGTATCCTGCAACCCCACTAGGAACAAGGATCAGGGTTTCGCCCACTTTCCCGCGCAACCCTTTACCCATGTCGTCCAATCAGCGCGCAGAGCATCCCCCCGCAAGTTTCGCCGCCTGTCAGACCGGACGCGGGCGTATTGGTCCGCCAACCGCTGGATCGCGTGACCACCACCGTGGGCTAGGCCGATCGCATAGAGATCCGGCGTGCGATATTCCGACACCTGGTCGTCGGCGGGCCACCGGAGTTCGTCCGAGATCGACAGGTTTGCGACCGTGGCCGCGATGATAGCCGCAGGGTCAACGAGGGTTTCCACCGTACCGTCGCGGCGTGCGCGCCGGCCAGCCCTATGGCGTTCATTCTCCTCTTCCGCTGCTACCGCGGCGATCGGGGCTTTGCGGCGAAAGGTGATCGCTATTTCCGTAACCTTGCGACCACTGCGCTTTGCCACGTCCCAAGCGACAGAGAATTGAGGGACGAGCTGATTTATCTCGGCCGTTGCCGCATCGAGGACGAAGCGGCGCAGATCGGCGAACGACCCGTAGCTTCCTTCCGGCACACCGAGCTTGGCGCGCAACGTGGCGACGTCACCCCGCCAGATCGGGATATCGCGACGGTAGAGCAGCGCCCCAAGCTGGTAGAGTTCGAGCGCGTATTTGCTGTCGAACGCCAGCACTGTTTCCCGATGTAGCAGGGCGTAGGTCGCGCTGTCTTTCAGCAGGTCGCGAGCGCGTCGGGTAAACCGGTAGATCAACCACCCCTGCTCACCCCCCTCGAACGTTTCCTCAACCATCTGAAACGTGCGCCGGCCCCGGTCGCCCTCGACCTGATCGGGCATGGCAAAGAAGATACCCATGAGTTCGTCGATCGTGTCGGTTAGGCGGTCATTGGAATTGTGGGAGCCGCGCAGCATCCGTTTGGCAATACGATGCTCCTGATCGCGCCAGGCATCGCCGGCAGCTTGGTGCATCATCAGAGCAAGAACCTTGCGAGCCGACAGGCTAAGGGAAACCCCGCGCGCATAGCGTACCTCGACCAGCTCACGCGGCTGTACGATCGTGCCAGAGCCTCGCTCCTTTTCGATCCGTGCAACCTCCATCGTCCGCCCAGGCTTGTCGTCTGCTCCACCACTCATAGCGGCACAATCGCCCGGTATGACGAGATGGTCAACTATCATGAGATGAGAGCGACTAGCTTCTCATTTCATGCACCCCATTCCTCACAATACCCCACCCCATTTCTCACAATACCCCACCCCATTTCTCATGATACCCCACCCCATTTCTCATGATAGGTCGGAATAAACGTTTTAATTCAGTGGGATGCGACCCCCCTGAATCATAGAATCAATAGAATCTAGAATCATTGCGGGCGCGCGAGGCTGGCATTGCATGACGACAAGCGGAATCGGCCTTCGGCCGATGCGCCGATGATGCGTGCCGGCTACGCCGTCACAAGGGCGGCCTGTCGGCCGCAGGCTTGGCGAGGGAGGAGTCGGGGCGAGGACGGTGTACGGTCATTCGCCGGTCGTCACGCGGCGAGGAGGCTTGCCGTTGCGATCGTGGACAATGATCGCGGAGACGCCCGAGGCGGCGATGCGATCGATCAGGCAATCGGCTTCCTCCATCCGGTCGCTGGGCCAATCGCGGGCGACGTGGACGGAAGCGTCACTGACCTCCACGGTCAGGTGGGAGATGGCGGGATCGAGGTCGAGCAGCCGCGCCATGTCGGCCTGCGCTTCAGCGGTGATGCGGTGCAGACCGTCCCCAATCATGACGAGTTGCCAGGTGCGGGTGTCAGCCATGCTGCGCGCTCACGGATGCGAGGATGGCGGTGGTCAACTCGTCGCCGTCAATTTCGCCGTCGATGTAGCGGGCATTGAGCCGTTCGACCTCACCGGACAGAATGCCGCCCTCGTAGCGGACACTGCCCCGCGCAAAGTCGATTTCGCGTTTACGCCGGCCGCGCTCCGCATTGCTGATGGGGGCGCGGGTCATGGCAGCAGCCACCCATTGTAGGTCTTGGCGTCGGGGTTCGCGCCGAAGCACCAGTAGGCCCCGTCGCGCTTCTCGCGTTTCCAGCCGTGATCCTTGGGGCAGGCGGCGATGGCGGGGATGGTTTGTTCGCTGGCCTGATCTATGCGGCGGGCGAGCTTGCCGTTGACGGTGTTGGCCCAGCTCGACGGGGTGACTACACGAAAGTGACGTATCTGCACGGAAAGGGCGAACGGATAGCGAACGTCACGCGGCAAGTAGGGAGTTGACGGCGCGCAGCGGTCGCAAGGCGTCCGGATCGGGTTGATCTTCAACATTCCAGCTATA
>NZ_JBNNOB010000127.1:0-10825 GCF_050274375.1 Sphingomonas sp. NPDC019816 | reverse complement strand
TGCCGTTCAGGCCGACCGGCTCGCCGATGCCGCGCACCTGGCCCCAATAGGTGCCGATGCCGCCGCCGCGCGACGCCAGCCAGACATTCTCGTTCCAGGTGGTGACGATGCCGTCCAGGCTGTCGGGCACCGAGTTGAGATAGCAGCTGATCGGCAGGCCGCGACCTGTGCCGCCGTTCGACAGGACGGGCGTCGCCGGCATGAACCACAGCTTCGAGATATAGTCGTACAGCCGCTGCGCATGCTCGGCATTGTCGGCATAGGCCGAGGCCACGCGCACGAACAGGTCCTGATAGCTTTCGCCGGGCAGGAGATAGCGGTCGTTCAGCGTTTCCTTGCCGAAATCGGTCAGCAGCGCGTCGCGCGCATGGTCGACCTCGACCGGATAGGGTTGCGGGCGCACCGACTTGGTGTCGGCGGGCGTCGGGGCCGGAGCGGCGGTGTCCGCCGCCATCTTCTCAAGCATGTCAGTCGTCATGTCGCTATCCCGGCTATCCCTGAAATCCATCATTGATGCCGCTCCTTTGTTCCTGATTCGTTCGAGCCGGCGTCCTGTCCCTAGCACCGCGCGCCGCGAACGTCGCGATAAGAAGGATGACGAACCGACGCCCGGTGATTCCGGGTGTCTGTCCGATCCCGATGATGCCGGGTGGCATATCGTCATCCTACCAGTGCTTGGGGCCGCCCCCGGTCTCTTCCACTATATAGTGTAAAATCCCGGCGGCTACCGCAAGAGGGGTAAAGCCTGGGAAGGGGGTTGGTTGCGACGAATGGCGGCGGCGTGCAAGCGGCCCGAACCCGCGACGCGTGGATGTCTGCGGGGTTCATGAAGCGCAAGCCTTAAAAAAACTTTTTTAGCGGCCGGGACGGGCCGAACGTCAGCCCAGCGACAGCAAAAACAGGGCCAGCAGGCCGGCCAGCGCCACCGCCATCTGAGGGGGCCGCAACCGCGCGAAGTGGCGCGGCGCCCCGCCCCAGCGGGCCAGCCACGGGTCGGTCAGTGCGATCGAGGCATAGCCGATCAACAGCAGCACCAGGCCCACCGGCGGCGAGGCGATCAGCGCCAGCAGCCCCAGCGAGAAGCGCAGCATCATGGTCAGCATCTGCGACACATGCGGCCCGCCGGGCGAGAAGAAGCTCAACCCGCGCGCCACGCCCGCCAGGAAGACGAGGATCGCCGCACCCCATAGCTTGCCGATGGGCAGCGCCAGCGGAAAGCCCGCCCAGGCGCCGAGCGCGGTGAGCGGCAGGACCAGGACCGGGCCATAGCCGAAGATCAGGCTGAGCCAGGGTGTCCGGGGCGAATTGCCCTGCGGGGTGGGGGCGGGGCCGGGAGCGGAATCGGTCATCCGGCGCGAACGTGCGGACCGGCCTTCCTATCCCGCTTCACGCGCGCCGAACGCTGTTTGCGCCCTTATCGGCGCACTGGGCAGGTCTAGGCCAGCTGGCGCTGCGGTTCGTTCTCGGTACCGGCGCCGGTGTCGAGCCAGGGATGATCCTCGGGCAGCGGCGTGGCGAAGGCGATGCCCACGCGCCCGCCGCGTTCCCAGCGGATATAGCTGCGCAGGGGCTGGCCAGTGCCGATGCGCACGCCGATCGCCGCCCCGCAGACGATATAGGCGGGGGCCAGTCCCTCGATCATCATGCCCGATGGCGACAGGTCGCGGATGCGCACGTCGAGCGTCGCGCTGCCCGAAATGACCTGGGCGGTGCGCAGCATCTTCACGCGCGTCGGGCGCAGCGACTTCAGGCCCGTCGGCGCAACGCGCGCATCGCCCGCGCCCAGCATCCGGTGGACCTCGGCGACGGGGACGGGCCGGCCATAGACGAAGCCCTGGATATGGCTGCACCCCAGGTCGCGGATCAGATCGATCTCGTCGAGCAGCTCGACGCCCTCGGCGGTGGTTTCCATGCCCAGCGTGTCGGCCAGCGTCACGATCGCGCGAATGATCGCCGCGTTGCGGGTGCCGATGCCGATCGCCCCGCGCACGAAAGACTGGTCGATCTTGATCTTGTCGAACGGCGCATGGCGCAGATAGCCGAGCGAGGAATAGCCGGTGCCGAAATCGTCGAGCGCCAGCCGCACGCCGAGAACCTTCAGCGCGGCGAACTGGCGTTCCGATTCCCGGTTATCGCGCAGGAACACGCTTTCGGTGATCTCCAGTTCGAGCCGCGGCGGCGCCAGCCCCGATTGCGCCAGCGCCTTCGAGACGAGCGTGGGCAGGTTGGGCTTGGCGAACTGAACCGACGAGACGTTGACCGCGACGCGCGCGGAGCCGGGCCAGCTCGCCGCCTCCATGCAGGCGGTGTGGAGCACCCATTCGCCGATCTGTTCGATCAGTCCACATTCCTCGGCCACCGGCACGAACGTGCCCGGCGGGATGTCGCCCTGCGTCGGGTGGGTCCAGCGCAGCAGCGCCTCATAGCCGACGATCCGCTCCTCATGGGTGGAGACGATGGGCTGATAGACAAGGTGGAACTGCCCCAGCGCGATGGCGGTGCGCAGATCCTCCTCCATCCGCTTGCGGCTGCGCGCGCCCTCCAGCATCGCTTCGGCATAGAAGCGGTGGACCCCGCGTCCGTCGCCCTTGGCGGCATAAAGGCCCAGATCGGCATTGCGGATCAGCGCCTGCGAATCGTCGCCGTCATGGGGGGCGATGGCGATGCCGATCGAACAGCCGATGGTCACCTCCACCCCCTGGATGTCATAGGGGCGCGACAGGCTCGCGATGATGGCGGTGGCCAGCGCGGACAACCGCTCGCGCTGGTCGATGCCGGGCAGCAAAATCTGGAACTCGTCGCCGCCCAGCCGGCCGACCAGCCCGACATCGCCGACCGTTTCCTCCAGCCGCCGCGCGACCTGTTGCAACAACAGGTCGCCGGCCTGATGGCCGAGCGTATCGTTGACCGCCTTGAACCGGTCGAGGTCCATCAGGAACAGCGCAGTCGGGCGGTAGGGATGGACCGACTGCGTGAGCGTCTTGTCGAGCGACAGCTTCATGCGCTGGCGGTTGGCGAGCCCAGTCAGCCCGTCGAACAACGCCAGGCGGGTGATCTCCGCCTCCGACCGGCGCTTTTCGGTCAGGTCGGCGCCCGAGCCGATGAAGCCGCGGAACCGGCCGATGTCATCGATGATCGGCCGGCCCGAGATCGACCACCAGCGTTCCGCCGCATCGGGATCGGCCGCGACCGCGCATACGGTGTAATCGGCGAAACTCGTCCGCGACGCCATGTGGAAGGACAGCGTCCGCTCGCTTCCCGGTTCGGCCGAATCCATCTGGAACAATTCGGTCAGCATCCGGCCGGTGGCGTCGACGCCGATCGCGCGAAGATCCTGCGCCACCTTGTCCGACAGGTAGGTGAGCCGGCCGTGACGATCGGTTTCCCAGAACCAGCCGGTGCCGTGCTGCTCGAACTCGGCGATCATCTTGACCGCCTGCTGCCCCTGGCCAAAGGCGCGCGCGGTGGCATGGGCCCTATTGTAATCCAACTGCCCCGTGCGACGCGCGTTGAGGATCAGGAAGACCAGCGGTGCTGCGACCGCCAGCAGCGTCATGGACAGCGAGGCACCCCACGCCAGCGCCGCGATCGGCGCCAGAAAGGCCAAGCCGAGGGAATAGCCGATCAACGCGCCGCGCACCGGATGCAGCGTCGCCGCCGTCGTCCACATCGCACAGAACAGCGCCATGGCCGGGGCCCAGCCGGCGGGACCGTGATGCCCCTGCGCCGCGCTGAACAGCAAGGGGCCGGACACGACCGCCATGCCGAAGCCGAGCAGGACCAGCCATTGCTTCAACCGGTAGAAGGGCCAGCGTCGCGCCTCTCCGCGCCACAATATCAGGCCGAACACCAGCGTGGCGATCACGATCGCCCCACCGCCGGCCGCCTTTTCGATGAACTGGTCCCGGCTGTCATGGCGCAGACTGATCGCCAGGACGGTCACGACCGCAACCAGATTCTGCAGGATCGACAGCGACCAGGTCCGGCACAGCGTGCGCACGCGTTTGAGATGCACCTCGCCCAGCAGTTCGTCATTGTCCGCGACGAGGCCCATCAGGGCGAAAAAGGAAAGGCGGTCGGCGGCGGATGACATGTGTGAGCTTGGACCCCAGGACGATTGCCCCGGTGATGCACCGGACGGGGTTTAAATTTGATTGAAATTAAACTCGCCCGAATCGACGCTTCGCATCGCGCCCGGCGTTGCACCACGCGCGGAGCTGTCGCAAAAGGCGACCCCATGACGACCCTGATCCGCGACACCGACCTGATCGAGAGCGTGGCCGACGCGCTCCAGTTCATCAGCTATTATCACCCGATGGATTATATCCGCGCCCTGGGTAAGGCCTATGAGGCCGAGAAGAGCCCGGCGGCCAAGGATGCCATCGCCCAGATCCTGACCAACAGCCGGATGTGCGCGGAGGGGCATCGCCCGATCTGCCAGGACACCGGCATCGTCACGGTCTTCGTGAAATGGGGCCAGGACTGCCGCCTGTCGGGCGACCGCAGCTTGCAGGAGGTCGTCGATGAGGGCGTGCGCCGCGCCTATCTTCACCCCGAAAACAAGCTGCGTGCCTCGATCCTCGCCGATCCCGCCTTCACCCGCCGCAACACCAAGGACAACACCCCCAGCGTCCTCCATGTCGAGATGGTGCCGGGCAGCAAGGTCACCGTCGACGTCGCGGCCAAGGGCGGCGGGTCGGAGAACAAGTCGAAGTTCAAGATGATGAACCCGTCCGATTCGATCGTCGATTGGGTGCTGGAGATGGTGCCGCAAATGGGCGCGGGCTGGTGCCCGCCCGGCATGCTCGGCATCGGCATCGGCGGCACGGCGGAAAAGGCCGTGCTGCTGGCCAAGGAATCGCTGATGGGCGCGATCGACATGGGGCAGCTCAAGGAGCGTGGTCCCCGCAACGACATCGAGGCGCTGCGCATCGAGCTGTTCGACAAGGTCAACGCGCTGGGCATCGGCGCGCAGGGGCTGGGCGGCCTGTCCACCATTCTCGACGTCAAGATCCTCGATTGGCCGACGCACGCCGCATCCAAGCCGGTGGCGATGATCCCCAACTGCGCCGCGACCCGCCACGCGCATTTCACGCTGGACGGCTCGGGCCCGGTCTATCTGGAGGCGCCCAAGCTGGAGGAATGGCCCAAGGTCGACTGGAAGCCCGACCTTCAGGCCGCTCGCCGCGTCGACCTGAACACGCTGACGCCCGAAGAAGTGAAGAGCTGGAAGCATGGCGACCGGCTGCTGCTCAACGGCAAGATGCTCACCGGCCGCGACGCCGCCCACAAGCGGATCAAGGACATGCTCGACCGTGGCGAGGAGCTGCCGGTCGCGTTCAAGGGCCGCGTGATCTATTATGTCGGCCCGGTCGATCCGGTCGGTGAGGAAGTGGTCGGCCCGGCGGGCCCGACGACCGCGACCCGTATGGACAAGTTCACTCGCATGATGCTCGACCAGGGCCTGCTGGCGATGGTCGGCAAGGCCGAGCGTGGGCCGGCGGCCACCGACGCGATCCGCGAATATCAGTCCGCCTATCTGATGGCGGTCGGTGGTGCTGCCTATCTGGTCGCGCGCGCGATCAAGGGATCGAAGGTCGTCGGCTTTGAGGATCTGGGCATGGAAGCGATATACGAGTTCGACGTGGAGAATTTCCCCGTCACCGTCGCGGTCGATTCCGAAGGTCAGAACGTCCACACGCTGGCGCCGCTGGTGTGGAAGGACAAGATCGCCAAGGAAGGGCTGCTGACCCCGGCGTGATCGGGGCGGGCCATTCTTCTCCTTAGCCCCTCCCGCAAGCGAGTTTCAGGTCGGTCATGCCCCCGGCATGACCTAAACGATGCGGGGCATCGTTTACCTGAAACTGGGTTGGGGAGGGTAGGGAGTCTCACCGAGACTGTCGCTCGTGGCCTTCCCTCCCCCATCCCCTCCCGCTGGCGGGAGGGGCGTGCCTAGCCGCAGGTGAATGGCGCCTCAATTCCGGTACAGCGCGTCCAGTTGTTCGCCATAGACCTCGCGCAGGAT
Organism: Sphingomonas sp. NPDC019816; assembly: GCF_050274375.1. Lineage (NCBI taxonomy): Bacteria > Pseudomonadati > Pseudomonadota > Alphaproteobacteria > Sphingomonadales > Sphingomonadaceae > Sphingomonas > Sphingomonas sp. NPDC019816. The sequence continues at coordinate 4,800 of NZ_JBNNOB010000127.1, read as the reverse complement.
GTGGCGCCGGATCTTCATGGACGGCGTCAGCTGCTGGTTCTCGATCGAGAACGGCTCATGCGCGATCACGAAGCGGCGGATGCGCTCGGTCACCGACAGGTCGCGATTGACCCGGTCGACCGCCGCCGAGATCGCCGCGCGGAAGTCCAGGTCGTCGTCGAGCGCCACGCGGTTGCAGCCCGTTCCCGACTTCGCGCACCACTCGGCGGTCCATTCGGAATCGGGGACGATCAGCGCCACCATATAGGGTCGCCGGTCGCCCGCGATCATCGCCTGCGCGATTTCGGGCTGGAGGGTCAGCATCCCCTCGACCTTCTGGGGGGCGACATTCTCGCCCTTGTCGTTGATGATCAGGTCCTTCTTGCGGTCGGTTATGCGCAGGCGGCCGGCATCGTCGAACTCGCCGATGTCGCCGGTATGCAGCCAGCCGTCCTTCAGCACCCGCTCGGTCTCGGTCGGGTTGCGCCAATATCCGTGCATGACCAGCTCGCCGCGCACCAGGATTTCGCCGTCCTCGGCGATCCGCACCTCGGTATCGTCGAGCGGCGGGCCGACCGTGTCCATCCGCACGCCGGCCTTGGGACGGTTGCAGGCGATGACCGGCGCGGCCTCGGTCTGGCCATAGCCTTGCAGCAGGGTGAGGCCGATCGAGTGGAAGAACAGCCCGATCTCGGGGTTCAGCGGCGCGCCGCCCGAGACCATCGCCTTCAACCGGCCGCCGAACTTCCTGGCGATCTTGGGCTTGAACAGCGTCGCGACCGCCGCCTGTGCGGGCCGGTCGATCAGCCGCAGCTTGCCGTTATAGCTGCGTGCCCCCAGCGCCAGCGCCTGGTCGAGCAGCCTTGCACCAAGCCCGCCCTTCTTCTCGATCGCCTTGGCGATGCGGGTGTGCAGCACCTCGAACAGGCGGGGCACGACGAACATGATCGTCGGGCGGACCTCCTCGATATTGGCGGCCAGCTTGTCGAGGCCCTCGGCGTAGTAGATCTGCCCGCCGAGCGCGATCGGGAAGTGCTGCCCGCCGGTATGCTCATAGGCGTGGGAGAGGGGGAGGAAGGACAGGAATACCTCGTCCTCCCAGCCGAAATCCTCCGAGATCACCGCGCTGCACCCGGCGCAATTGTGCAGGATCGCGCCGTGATGCTGCATCACCCCGCGCGGCGCACCACCGGTGCCCGAGGTGTAGATGATGCAGGCCAGGTCGCCCCGGCTGAAATCAGCCTCCGCCGCTACGGTGGCGGCCTGGGTCGGATGCGCGGCGATCAGCGCGTCATATTGCCGGCAGTCGATCTGGCTCGGCCCCAGCTTCAGCGGCTCGATCCCGATCACCGTCTGGACATGGTTGGAGCGCAGCGCGGCGGGCATCAGCGTCGCGGCCAGCTTCTGGGTCGACACGATGATCGCGCGCGCGCCCGAATTCTCGATGATGTGCGCGTGATCGCGCTCGGTATTGGTCGTGTAGGTCGGCACGGTGACGCAGCCCGCCGCCATGATGGCGAGGTCGGCGATGCACCATTCGGGCCGGTTCTCGGCGACCAGCATCACTCGGTCGCCGCGTTGCAGACCCGTGGCGCGCAGCCCGCGCGACAGGCTGGCGACCTGCCGTGCCGCCTCGGCCCAGCTGATCGCGTGCCAGGCCCCGTCCTGCTTGCGCCACAGGAACGGCGCGTCGCCCTTTTCGGCGGCGCGGGTGAAGAACATGGTGACGAGATTGGGGAAATATTCGAGCTTACGCATGGTCGTGCCTCTCCCACCGGCCCGTATCGCGCGCACCAACGCGTGACCGGGCTCTTTGGTTGTCTTATTCCGCCGGTCGTCCCGGCTTGTCGCTGACGCGGGTGATCCGCGTCATCCGCCCGGCCACGTCGATCGCCACGCCCTCGCTGCGCGGATCGGCGGCACCGACCCAGCGGCCGCCGACGCGCTCGATCGCATTGGCCTTCAGCCCCATCGGCGCGACCGTCACGGTCTCGCCCAGTGCCCGAAGGCCGGGGACCAGCGCCTCCAGCGCGGTGCCCTGTTCGATCGTGGCGACCTTGCCCGGCGCGAAGACCAGGCCGGTCGCGATCGCGTCCTGCGCGCTCAGCTTCCAGTCGATGACGCCGATGATCGCCTTGGCGACCTGCGCGATGATGGTCGCGCCGCCGGCCGCGCCGACCGCCAGGCGCACCTTGCCGTCGGGACCATAGACGATGGTCGGCGACATCGAGCTGCGCGGCCGCTTGCCGCCCTCGACCCGGTTGGCGACCAGATCGCCGTCCTTGACCGGCACGATGTCGAAATCGGTCAGCTCGTTGTTCAGCATCGTGCCGTCGACCGACAGGCCCGATCCGAACGAGCCCTCGACGGTGGTCGTCACCTCGGCGACATTGCCGCCTGCGTCGACCGCGACGAGGTCGGTGGTACCCGCGACTTCGCTGACCCGTGCCCGGACCCTCGCCGGCGCGCCCGGCGGCGTGCCGGGCGAAACCGACGCCATGGTGCGCTCGGGCGAGATCAGCGCGGAGCGGCTGGCGATATAGCCGCGGTCGAACAGCCCCTTCAGCGGCACGCGGACATAATCGGGATCGCCCAGATACATGTCGCGATCGGCATAGGCGAGGCGCGAAGCCTCGGCGAACAGATGCCAGGCCTGCGGTGAATCCTTGCCCAGCCCGCCCATGTCGAAGCGTTCGAGCAGTTTCAGGATCGACAATACCGTCGACCCGCCGCCCGAGGACGGCGCCATGCTGCACACCTTGTACCCGCGATAGGTGTCGCACAGCGGTGCACGCGGCTTGGCGGCATAAGAGGCGAGGTCACCCGTCGTCATCTTCGACGGATTGCGCTGGGCGGTGTTGACCGTCGTGACCAGCTTCTGCGCCTGTGGCCCGACATAGAAAGCGTCGGGGCCGAGCTTGGCGATCCGCTCGAACAGTGCCGCCTGTTCGGGATTGCGGATCGTGCTGCCCAGCGGCAGGACCTGCCCGTCGGGACCGGTCAGCCGCGCGCGGGTGGGGGCGTCGACATGCGCGCCATAGCGGGTCAGCGCGGTCTGGAGGCGCGGGGTCAGTTGGAACCCGTCGCGCGCCAGCCGGATCGCGGGTTGGAACAGCCGTGCCCAGGGCAGCTTGCCGCCCTTGGCATGCGCCAGCGCCATGCCGCGCAGCGCACCGGGGACGCCGACGCTGCGCCCGCCGGGCACCGCCTCGGCATGGGTCAGCGGCCGGCCGTCCGGGCCGTAAAACCAGTCGGGGGTGGCGGCCATCGGCGCGGTTTCGCGCGCGTCGATGCTGTCGGCGCCGCGCGGCCCATGGCGAACCCAATAGCTGCCGCCGCCGATACCGGAGCTTTGCGGTTCGACGACGTTCAGCGCCAGCATCGTGGCGATCGCGGCGTCGGTCGCGCTGCCGCCGGCGCGCAGGATCTCGACCCCGGCGGCGGCGGCGCGCGGATCGGCGGCGCTGACCATACCCTCGGCGGGGGGCTTTTGGGCGGGCTTGGGGGCGGGCTGGCGCGCCTCGACGGGCGCGGCGAGAGGCAGCGCGAGCGCCGCCACGGACAGGAGCCAGTGCTTCATCCGCACGACCCTAGCGGCAAGGCGCGCCCTGCGCCAAGCCGTAACGTCAGGCGCCGATCGCCTGGGCGATATTCTCGAATCCGTCGCGGGCGAGCAGCGCGTCGAGATCGCGCAGGATGCGCGCGGCCAGCCCCGGCCCCTCATAGACCAAAGCGGAGTAGAGCTGGACCAGGCTCGCCCCCGCCCGGATGCGGGCATAGGCCTCCGCCCCGCTATCGATCCCGCCGGCGGCGATCAGGGGCAGCGCCGCCCCGGTCGCTTTCCGGAAATCGGCGAGCCGCGCGCGGGCGAGCGGGGCGAGCGGACGACCCGACAGGCCGCCGGTCTCGACCGCGTTGGCGCTGGTGACATGGGGCCGGGTGATGGTGGTGTTGCCGATGATGATCGCGTCCAGTCGGTTGTCCATCGCGGCACGCGCGATCTCGTCGATCTGCGCGGGCTCGAGATCGGGGGCGACCTTCAGGAACAGCGGCACCTTGCCGGCCGCCTCGCGCGAGGTGGCCAGTAACTCCGCCAGCGCCGCACCATGCTGCAGGTCGCGCAGGCCCGGCGTGTTGGGGCTGGAAATGTTGATCGTGACGTAATCGGCGATCGGCGCGGCCCGGGTCACCCCGTGGCGATAATCGGCGATACGGTTGGCGGCGTCCTTGTTCGCGCCGACATTGATGCCCAGCACGCCCTTGCGCTTCGCGGCCTTCGCACGCGCCAGCCCCGCGTCCAGCCCGCCATTGTTGAAGCCATAGCGATTGACCACCCCCTTGTCCTCGACCAGCCGGAACAGGCGCGGCCTGGGGTTGCCGGGCTGCGGCTTGGGGGTCAGCGTGCCGATCTCGACCATGCCGAAGCCCAGCCCGAAAAAGCCGTCGATCGCCTCGCCATTCTTATCGACGCCCGCCGCCAGCCCCAGCGGATTGGCGAAGTCGATCCCCGCGACCTTGGTTGCCAGGCGCGGATAACGCGCCGCATCGACCCCCATCGGCGCGCCCAATGATCCCCAACGCGACAGCATCGCCACCGTCAGACCATGGGCGCGTTCGGCATCGAGGGCGAAGAGGAGCGGATGGTAAAAGGCCATGCCGGCCCGGTTAGCGGATTGCGGGGGGAGGGGGAAGGTGGGGGGGCGACCCTCCCTCTTCCTCTCCTCCTGCATTTTTTGCTCCCCCTCCCGCAGGCGGGAGGGGGTTGGGGGGAGGGAAAGGTGTCTCACCGAGCTTGTCGCTTGTGGCATGCCCTCCCATCCC
>NZ_JBNNOB010000126.1:0-10864 GCF_050274375.1 Sphingomonas sp. NPDC019816 | reverse complement strand
GCGTCACTCCGCGCTCGACTACATCAGCCCCGCGCAGTTCGAACGAACCGCGTCACGCTGAGCAAATGCCTCTCCACTTAAGCGGGGCAAGTCCATACCTCCTCACTGGTGCCCCGCAGCCGATGGCAATTCGGCTGAACGGGGACATGGAAGGTTCAGCCTTCGATCTTGCCAACGCTGGGAATGGCGAAGGAATGGTGTTCAGCGACATCTCGCTTGAGGTCGACATTTCGTCGTCGTTCCACCCGGCGCTTGTAGGGCAGCCGCTGGGAGCACTTGTCATGCACTCGGGTGGTTTGTTTGTGATTGCGACCACCCGGTCTGGTAGCGGTTTCGATGACGCGGGAATGCATCCCATTGGAGAAGCCGCTCGCCGCCCATCGGACGCTCCGGAACTGGGTTTCACGAAGTGGCGCGCTGTTCAGATGCGTTCGGGTGAACCGTTCGAGATCTTTGCCTACGAAGCCACGAAGTTGGGGGACTTTTAGGCGGATCGCCTTTCCTGGCCTCGTCAGCAGTCCGCTTGCTAGCGTCTTGCTAGGTTTGCCGCGGCCATCGCTTTGCCCGTGGTTGGGGTCGGCCCGATGCTCAGGCCGCCGTGGAACCGACAACGCCCATTCGTCATGAGGTCGGTCCGCTTGCACGGCTGGCCGCTGCGACTCTTCGCACCACAGATCAGGCCGCGCAGCTCGATAGGGAAGGGCGGGTAACAGGGCGGTTCTGGACGGCGCACTCCGCCGCCTCCGTTGCGAATGTAGGCATCGTTGGCATCGCGATATTCCGCCGTGAGGCGAGCACATTCCGTGAAATGGTCGCGCCACAGCTTTCGAAGGCGGGCGTCGTTCCCCCGTTGGATTGTCAACATTTGTCAGCCCTTCATGGGGTTCCTAGCCGAATCAGTCTCTATCATCCAATCTCGTCCAACATCGCGCGAAGGTCGCGGCGCACGGCGGCTGCAGCCCGGCGGACCGCCAGATAATCACTGCTGTAGAGCCCATGCTTAAGTGCGTTCTGGTTTCCGGGCGGAGCGCCGGGGCTGGAGCCGCCGTGCAACCTGCACCGGCCGTTCGGCATCGCCGGTGATTGGCACGCCGTCCCCCTGCGTGTCCGGGCTAGGCAGCGCGGAGCGTTCCGCAAATTGTCTGGTTCCATGGGGTTGTTCCCTGTTTTGCTGATTGTCCCCACCCCTCCCAAGGGCGTGATGATGAACGTCGCCGACGATCGCCTGCGCACCGGCTTCGACCGTGACATGTTCGACCCTGACAGTCTGCTGGCCCTTGCCTCGCATCCGGGCCAGCGCTTCGATCTGAGCAGTGAAGGTTCGCTGCAGCTTGACGGCCAAATTGCCGAAGGCTTGCGCGTGGCTGAGATTGTCCGCACCTGCCGCACGGCCGATAAGGTCAGTGGCAAGCGCATGGCATCCGGCCATCTGCACCGCTAGCGCGGCCTCCAGCTCATTCTCCGGGGCAATAGCAGCGACAAGAGCAATGCCTGCATTCAATTCCTGCTCGGTCGCATCTCTGTGGCCCCGGGTTCGGAAAGCGGCGCTTAACTCAGTTAATTGGATGGCCAGGAAGTCCGTTGACCGCGTCCCGAACGTGTCAGCCATCCGGATCGTATGACCGCTGTCATCGGAGTGGGGAGAGCGGATGCTACGTTCGCTGCCCTGGGGGAACGTTACCTGCACTGGGGGTGTGCGTTCGACCCACCGTTCTCGTGCCGCCGCAATGCGCGCCTTCTCCTTGTCGTGTGGCGCAGCCCTTTCATCCATGTCAGCCATTTCGCTCTCCGCTAATCGGTCGATTTTCCGTCACCGGGTGGTGCCTCCAAGGCCCTTCTGACCCCGGCGGGGCAGTTTTGCCTGCAGGCAAATTGAGTTGCGGGTAGTGCGGGTGATGGCGGGTATGATTCCAGCCGCCCTATAGAAAGTGTCACCTGACAGTTTCCGCGTGGGGACTGGGACAATACCCGCAGATACCCGCACTACCCGCAAATCCTAGGCAATCTTCATCACCTGCCAGGTACGCTGCTTCTTGTGCGTGTCATGCTCCGCCACCAGCTTGAAACCTGCGACGACACGTCCAGCATAGCTGCCGAGGTATTTGCCCAGACGACGGGTATCGATGTCGCCACGACGATCGTCCGCAACGTCGAGCAGGGCTTGACGTAAATCGTGATGCAGCAGGTTCTGGAACGGATCCATCTCCTGCGTCACGCCCTTGATGCTGGCCGTGGTGTGGATTTTCGATCCGGTCGCCTGATACCAGGCGCTGAACAGGGCGCTGAGAGCGCTGGTGACCGGATCTTCGGCGCGGGCCTTCTCCACTGTCTGGAGGGGATCAACACAGCCGAGCCACACCAATGCCGAGCGGACCAGCCGTGACCAGTCTTCGAACGACGCCAGCGCGGGCAGCGCGTCGGGGCAGCCGGCTACAACATAAGCCCGTACAATGGTGAGCGCGGCCCCGATGTACTTGCCACGGTCTTCCATGACCGCGGCGAACGGGTTGCCCGAGAACTGCCGCGTCTCCGGCCGCTCCACGTTGGGGTCGAGCGAACACAGGACCATGCGGCGGGTCATGTCGCCCACCAACCGGATGTTGTTGCCGGTGGCGAAGCAGCAGGCGCGGCTGGGTACCTTGACCAGCTTCGACGTCCCAAGGGGGCGGACGTTGACCATCGGCCGCTCGACGAGTTGGCAGAGGAAGTCGCCGCCGAGTTCGCCGTTGACGTTGTCGATCGGAACCAGTGCCTGCCCGGCAAGGATCGCGGAGGTCAGCCGCTTCTCGGTTTCCTCCTCGGTCCGGCCCGCCGACATGACGGGGGCCCGTTCGCCGGTGCTGATCGCCGATGCAATGTCAACGATGTAGCTCTTGCCCGACCCCGGTGCGGTAGCGGTCACCGCATGCATCGGGGACACGGCCATCGCACCGCGCACGACGGGCGTGACGAGTGCCGACAGCGCGACCGACCGGCTGGCCTCGTCCACGAAGGGAAAGTCAGTTAGCAAGGCCGATAAGGTGCCGAGCGCCTGAACCGCATCCTCACGCGACGGCTTGTCAGGCATGGTGGGAAGCGCAGGCGGGTTGAGCAACACCAGCTGCGTCGCCTCGTCATACCCGGCCTTGCTCAGGATGCTGCCATCGGGCCGCAAAGTGGGCGTGGTGATCACGCCTGCCAGGCGCGGAAACGTCCATTCGCCATCACGGGACAGGATCGTCGTCGCGACGGCGGCAGGAGGATCGGTGGGAACGAACGCCTGCTTGCGGCCGTCGTACTTTTCCCATGCCGCCGCACGGCCGAGATGGTCCAACATCGCACCGTCTTGCACCTCGACGAGCCGGGCGAGGCTCAGGGCCAAGCCGCGGGCATCCTTCACCTCGTCGAGGATGGGCCGCACGATGGAGCCGCCGCGAATATAGAAGGGGGCACCGGCCATGATCAGCGCCCGCTCGCCTTTGGTTGCGACATTGTGCATGTCGCCCGCGGTGATCGCGATCGTCGGCCGGATCGCGCCCGCAACCGTGCTGGACGGCGTCTGGGTGGGCGAAGCGTGGATTGCAGCAGCCGCAACGCGCTTCGCAAATGAAGAAGCGGTCATGCTGCCGACTCCTGAAGTTCCTCATTGAAGTCCTTGCAGGGCGCGGTCGGATAGATGATCCACACCCCACGCCCTGCCACGGTGAAAGCCGCTGCCGCCCTGTCTGCCGCGCGGCGCCCTTCCGCGTCGGCATCACCACCGATCACGACGGATCGGGCCTCGTCGGGCAGCCACATACGGTGAAGCATGCTTTCTCCCGGCGCGGCCCATACGGCGGGTGCCCCCATCTGGATGAGGGATAGACCGTCCTCCACGCTGCCGGAGGTGACAACGTCGTCGCCGCAGAAGGTGGAGAGACGAACCGCGCCGCCCGCCACAAAACCGAGAGAGAACTTCACCTTGCCGTCGCGGCTGGCAGCCTTACGGCCGTCACTGGTTAGGTAGATCCGCTGGATGCCAGTCGGCTTGCCGTCTTTCCCGCTGATGATGGCAACGAGTGCCGGCATAGGCCCAGGGCCGTTCACCTCGAGAACTCCACTGTTCTTCGGGGGCGCCAGCATCGCGAACCGCAGGCACGAGGGCAGCGGCATCGTAATGGCTCGGTGGCGCAGATAGGCCTCCGCTGGCGTACCCTCAATCGGTCTGGATCCGTCAATGATCCGCAGCGCCGCCGCTTGGGTGTCCGCCTTAGGCTTGGCATTCGGCTTCGGTTGCGAAACCCGCCCAGATGCCGCCTCACCGTTCAGGATCGCGATTGCCTCTCGCAGGCCGACGTTGTGGAGCCGCCGTACGAAGTCGATGACATCGCCACGGGCTTCACACCCGCAGCCGAAACATTGAAACTTGCGGTCGTTGTCGAAGATCGTGAAGCTGGGCGTCCCGTCCTCGTGGAAGGGGCAGCGTGCCGACCATCCCTCCCACGTAGCCTTCAGCTTGACGCCTGCAGCCTGCGCGATCGACGAGACGGAACAGCGGTTGCGCACATCCGCGATCATGCGGGTGATTTCATGATTGCCGCCGGTCATGCTTCACCTCCAACGGAACCGTACATGATGTGATCGAGTGAGGATCGACGGTGAAAGCGCTGACGCCAGAAGGCCTTCGAGGGCGCGATCGAGTTGAGCGGCTTGATGGGCTCCCGATATTTGGCGACCAGAACGGGGAGGCCGGTCATTTCCGCAATCTCGATCGCATCGCAGGCCGCGCCTGCGAAGGACGCAACGCCAGTTCCACGAGACTCGAACGAGTCACGCGGGACGTCGGCGCCCTGAACGAGTACGTGCCATTGATCCTGGTTGAGCTGCTCGATGACCAGCGCCCGGACGATGACATTGGGGAAAGGCACAACGGTCATGCCCCACCTCCCGCCCGGCGGATCGCCGCCAACGCATCTTCACGAGCGGCCTGTTCGTCATCATTGGCCCTGACTGCCCTCGCGGCGATCACGACGAGGAGCATGCGCTCATCATAGGTCAGGCCATTGCCCGGCCGAAGGATGAGGCTGGCAAGTGGGTCGTTGATCTTCGCCCAGAATCCGTCCTCGACCTCGGGCGGCATTTCGTCGGCCATGCGGTCGATCGCGACCTGCAAGATGGCCTTTTCCTGATCTTCCGTCAGCATCACACGCCTCCGAAAGCGAGCGAGGCCACGATGCGCGCGTACCACGGCGCAACACCGCAGGCGGTGATCACGCATTGAACTCGGTGCAGGTTGACGCTATTGTCGTGTTCGTCGTTGTTGAAGAAATTCGTGGAGGCTCGCACCGTTGCCGCGGTGCGGGCCTTTCGCATTTTACGGCTGCTCGCCGTCCTTTCGTTGGTCATCGCTATTCACGCCGCGACCAGCTGCGACGTCGAGCGGACGCGACGCGCCGCCTTCCATGCCTCGATGTCGTTGACGTCGTAGGCGACCTTCCGGCCAGCGCGGATGTGGTGTGGACCAACACCCAGGACGCGCCAATTCATGAGCGTCTTGGGGGCAACGCCGATCAGCGGCGCGGCCTCGCTCGTGCTCAACAGCTTCTGCATTTGCTGTCCTCCTGTCCAGCGGGATTGCCGGGGAACAGGAGGGTTTTGGGAGGATGGTATTCTGCGTGGAATTTCTGCGTGCGCGGAATAGCGTTGTTTTTGCGCGGATTTATTGCGCGGATTTACCCCTTGGGCCTGGACGACCTGTGGATTTCAACGCCACAGTCCAGTGATCCCGAAATGCGCGATTGCTCCAGCCATGAACGGCATGCATTGGCTTAAAATGTTCTTTCCATGCGCGGTCGCGATCATGGCTTGAGTTGGCCGACGTCCATGCCCGAATAGCGTCGGTCATCTCCGCTTCGTTCCACGCCGTTGATGTCGATGGCGCCTCCGGGGCTATCTTGCCTGATGCTGCGCTAGCCCTCAATGGCCGGATACCCGCAATATGGTCTTTCAGCGTTTGCAGATGCTGCTGCCAGTCTTGTCGTAGAACGCTACCCATCCGCTTCTCACGGTCAGCTATAAAAATTGAACGTGCCTTTGGCCAATCTTGTTCACGCACCCATAGCGTTGCATCTTCGCAAGCGAGGCGTTGCTCGTCCCCATGTTCGCGTCGAACGTTTAGCGGCCGGTACACGCCCGAGCCGAGCACGCATCCCCGCTCCCACTTATTCCGGGCGAACATAACGTCATGGTCGAGTTCGACCCATTCGGCATTATAATCGCACCAAACGGGTAGCGTGCCGTTCGACAGGCCATAGCGAATGGCTTCCGTCGCGATTTGCGTCAGATAGGCTTGTTCAGCATACTTGCTGCGATCGTGATAGGGCGACGACGGCGGCGATATTCCCAGCATGCCAAGATATGCCGGTGTTTCGCGATCGTTATCGGTAATGGGCGTCATCCGAAAAACCGTTTGCAGCTCACGTATGCAATCGATCAGCTTTAACGCGTTGGGCATCTTTCCCGGATGGCGGGCTGCCTTTTTCATTTTCTCGAACATTCGCCCTCCGCAGAGCGTCCGCTTAGTGGAAGGGGCGGCAGGCTGGGCGGAAACCAGCCGTTCGGGAGCTACCCTAGCCGCCCCAGCATCACGCCCGCCTTTCAGCGAGCGCAATCACGTTGGTTTCGTCTGTCTCGGTCAGAACCTGTTCAATATGCGTTGCCCAGGCGTCGAGCGCGGCCCGCTTTTCGTCGGTCCACTCGTGCCGTTGGTACACGCCAGCGACGCCGGATCTTGCACCGGATAGATGGTTCAGCACGGCCTCGGTCACCTCGAAGCGGATGCCCAGCCGTTGGAACCCGGTCGCCAAGGTGCGGCGCAGGTCGTGCAGCCGCCAGCCGGGGATCGGCTCGCCACCGTCCTTGGCCAACAGCGCATCGATCTTTTCCTTGCCCTTGGAATGGGCTGTGAACGGGCCGTCGGCCTTCGTCGTGAACACCAGTCCTTTGCGCGGCCATTTGTCCCCCTTGGCCATCTTATCGATCGTCTCGATCGCCAATCTGCTGAGCGGCACGCTGTGGGGCTCGCCATTCTTGGTCCGCTCGCTTGGGATGCGCCACAGGGCCTTCGCGCGGTCCAGCTCGGTCCAAGCCATGCCGGTCACTTCCTCGCGGCGCTGGCCGGTGACGATCAACAGGCGGATGATCGGCCCGAAGCAACGATGGCAACCGGGTGCCGCAAGCCAGACGCGGCGCAACTCATCCTCGGACAGGACGCGATCCCGCGCCTTGACCGGCGGCGGCGTCTCCATGCCCTCCATCGGCGATAGAGAAATGTCGCCACGCCAGATCGCCCATTTGAAGAGGCGCCGGAGGATGGCGAATATATTGCGGCGTCCGGCGTGCTGGTCGGGCGGCATGGCGTCGAACACCATGACGATGTCCGCGCGCGTGATGAGGGGCAGGGCCTTCTTGGCCAGCACCGGCTTCACATGGATGCGCAGTGACCGCTCGACGAGGGCGCGCCAGCCATCGCCCTTGCACGACTTCAGGAAGCTGTCGGTATAGGCACTGAACGCCAGGTCAACCGCTTCCCGGCGGCGCTTCTTCTCCGCCTCGGCTGGATCGATGCCCTGTGCGATCAGGACTGACAGCCGCTCCGCCTCGGTGCGGGCCGTGGTAGGCGTCCAGGGCGAACCATGGCCCCCGATCGTGAACCGCTGGGTCTTCGCCTCGCGTCCGCCCATCCGGTATTGCAGGACATAGGACAGCGCCCCAGCCGGGGTGATCTTCACCCCGAACCCCTTCAGGTCCTCATCCCACAGGAAGGCGGCCGACGGCCCCGGACGGAGCGCGTCGATCGTCCTTTTATTGACCTTTCCCGTCGGCATTTCGTGCCCCGCCAGCAATCACCTGGCAATCACCGTAGCGGGAAGTGGGGGGAACATCAAGGAAACGTCGGGATGAGCGTACGAGAGGGAAGGGGGTGAACGAAGCTAGAACAGGAGGGCCTAGCGGCGAATGTACCTGAAATACCACACTTCATGCCCCTGACGGCGCGCCTTGCGCTCGTAACGCGTTTCGGGCCAATCGGCCGGGCGGGTCAGGAAGTCGCTGGGGCCGCGCGCCTGCCAGACGAAGTCTTCGCGCGCGTTCATGATCATCATCGACCAGTGGCAATAGGTCGGATCGTCGGTGCCCAGCCGGAATTCCGCCCCCGACTTCAGCTTGCGCGCGATGGTGTCGAGCGGGCCATGGTTCATCATCCGCCGCTTGGCGTGCCGCGCCTTGGGCCAGGGATCGGGATGGAGCAGATAGACGCGGTCGAGGCTGGCGTCGGGCAGCCGCTCGATCACTTCCAGCGCGTCGCCCATATGCAGGCGGACATTGGCCAGCTCTCGGTCGCGGATATGGCCGAGCGCGCCGACCACGCCGTTCAGGAACGGTTCGCATCCGATGAAGCCGGTCCCCGGCGTCGCCTGCGCCTGCCCCGCCAGATGCTCGCCCGCGCCGAAGCCGATCTCGACCTGTAGCGGCCGATCGTCGCCGAACAGCCGCATGGCGTCCAGCGGCCCGTCCTCCGGCACGCTGAGGGTGGGCAGCATGTCTTCGACCAGCGCGGCCTGGCCCTGCCGCAACTTGTGGCCCTGTCGCCGGCCATAGAGGCGGCGGATCGTCGTCGGATCGTTCATCGCCAGGGCCTTTAGCGTGGGGAAGGGGTGGGAGCCAAGGGTGCGTCCGCTCGTTGGCACGTGAATGGCGCAGGATGACAAACCGCAGGGCGGCACGCAGGACGGCGAGGCCGAAAAGGCCGCCGATGCCAAGGAACTGCATCGCACCGTGCGCGAGGCGGGGGATGCCGAACTGGACCGTCCGAGCGGCGCGTTGTTCTGGTCGGGGCTGGCGGCCGGGATCGCGATCCACAGCTCGCTGATCGCCGAGGGCGCGCTTCATGCCGGCCTGCCCGATGCGCCGTGGCGCGATCTGGTCGCCTCGCTGGGCTATCCGGTCGGGTTCCTGGTCGTGATCCTGGGGCGGATGCAGCTGTTCACTGAAAGTACGATCACCGCGATGCTGCCGCTGGTGACGCGGCCCTCGGGCTGGGCGCTGCGGCGGACCGTTCGGCTATGGGCGATCGTGCTGGTCGCCAATCTGATCGGCACCGCGCTCGCCGCCGGGATGGTTGCGGGCGGCGCGCTGGGCAATGCCGAGATCCGCGCCGCGATGGTCGAGGTCTCGGCCCGCATCCTGGAGCTTGGCGGGTGGCAGACGTTCATCAACGCCATCCCCGCCGGTTTCCTGATCGCGATGATCGCCTGGATCCTGCCCAATGGCCGCAACCAGGCCTTCTGGATCATCCTGGCGATCACCTATGTTATCGCGGTGGCGGGGTTCAGCCATTCGATCGTCGGCGCGGACGAGACGTTCCTGCTGCTGTTCACCGGCCGGGTCGATGTGGGGCACGCGTTGTTCGGCCTGCTGATCCCGGCGATCCTGGGCAATCTGGTCGGCGGGGCGGGGCTGTTCACCCTGCTGGCGCACGGACAGGTGCAGGGCGAGACAGGGGAATAGCGGCCTTTAGCGTGGGGCGAGGATCGAGATGTCCCGGCCCCGCACCTGCCATGTCCGCTTGTCGGGCGTCAGGACGAAGATGGGCTGCAAGACGCTGTAGGATGCGAAGACGTGAATTTCGGTCGGCACCGGATCGAGCAGATGGTTGACGAACAGCCCGATGACCGCGTCTCCGCGCTTCTGTTTCTCGGGCAGCTTCAGGTCGAGGCAGCTGGTGTTGAAGGCGCGGCTGTCGACGATCCGGCCGTCCGGCGCGATGGCGACGCGGTAGTTGCCGCCCATCATGTAGCTGGTATGGCTGACCTGGGGTGACAGCAGATAGACGGTGACGGGGCCGCCACTGACGGACGGCAGGACCACCGTGTTGAACGGCGCGGCGGTACAGGGGCGATAGCGCTTCGCCGCCGCCTCCTGCGTGGCGATTTCGCGCGCGCGGGCAAGGATCATCTGTTGGGGCGTCAACGGCACCGGTTCGGACAGGATTTCGTGCCGGACGACCTTCCCGCCGCGCACATCGGCGACGAAGAAGGCGCGAGCGTCGGCGGCCGCGCCCTTGAAATAGGTGGCGCGCAGCGTGTCCTTTTCCACCGGCTCGATCACATAGCCGCCGACACCGGTCAACTGATCCCTGGGCACGATCTCCATGAGCGAGTCGCTGCTGACCCAGGCCGCCCGGTCGAAGGCATAGATCATCGCGCCGAAAAACGAAGCGTCGGCGAGGCGTTGTTTCTCGGAGCGTCCATCCGCCGGCACGACGGCGGGCGGTGCCGCCACCTGCGCCATAGCCATCAGAATCGCCATCGCCAGCATCGTCCGCCCCCTCTCGATCGACAGGAAGCTGACGTGTCGGGCCGCAAAGGGCAAGCCGGTGATCGGAAAAGAAAAACGCCCGCGCGGGTATCCCCGCACGGGCGTCTTCCTCAACCCTGGGCTGGGATCAGGCGACGGCGGCCTTGATCCGGTCGACCAGGTCGGTCTTTTCCCAGGTGAACAGCGCGCCCTCCGCCTCGCGGCCGAAGTGCCCGTAGGCGGCGGTCTTCGAATAGATCGGCGCGTTCAGCTTCAGATGTTCGCGGATACCCTTGGGCGTCAGGCGGACGAGCTTCGGCAGCGCGGCCTCCAGCTTGGCTTCCTCGACCTGGCCGGTGCCGTGCAGGTCGACATAGACCGACAGCGGCTCGGCGACGCCGATCGCGTAGGACAGCTGGATGGTGCAGCGCTTGGCCAGGCCCGCCGCGACGACGTTCTTGGCGAGGTAGCGCGCGACGTAAGCCGCCGAGCGGTCGACCTTGGTCGGGTCCTTGCCGCTGAACGCGCCGCCGCCATGCGGGGCCGCACC